>DATBCN010000659.1:0-14842 GCA_036270475.1 Candidatus Angelobacter sp.
GCTCGAACTGATTGACGCCGTTGATGTGGATGGTGACGGACTGGCCGAGCTGCTCTTCCGCGAATACAGCTTTGACGAAAAAAGCTACATCATCTATGGCGTTGGCCGCAGCACAGTGACAAAAGTATTTGAGGGAGCGAGCAGTCCATTGCAGCCAAAATGAAGCGGCATGTCCGCTGCGTTTGTCATCCGTAAAAGGGCTTGTGTTGCGGCGAATAAACAATAATTTATGAAACGCTCGCCTAGAAAAAAAGGCCCGGCAGGCTCTCAGTACGCGGTTTGCGTAAAAAACGATGGATATCCTGCGTCATTGGAGCTGCGAAAGATTTACAGGATCATGCGCGATTCGTCCGCAAAAAAGCTCGGCATGCTGCGCGTGGTGGACGAATCAGGAGAAGACTATCTCTATCCTGAAGACCATTTCATCGCCATCAAACTCACTCCCGCTATCGAGCGTTTCGTTCGCTCTGCCTCCTGATTGCAGCCAAAGGCCCTCGCCCGCCGCTCACCGCCGGAACAATCAATATTTCCAGTCCGTCGGTGACTTTTGTTGATAGTCCGTCAGCAAAACGAATGGCTTCATCACCCACAAATATATTGATGTGCTGGCGGACCTCGCCCTGTTCATCCACGATTCTGTCGTGCAAGCCGGGATGGAGCTTCCAGAGCGCTGCCAAAGCCTCAGAGACGCTTGCCGGTGAGCTGTTCAGCGTGATCGAGCTCTGGCCCGCGGCAAACGCGACAAGATAGCTCGGTATGCGGAATGAGACTGGCATGAGCTATCTCTTCCCGGTGCGCGCACGGCCTTTCACGGCCCGTTTTGCTGGTGCCCGCCTGGCAGCCGGTCTCTTCGTGCGTTTTGGTTTCTCCGCGCCTCCGCGTTTCCGCGGTGCATCCTTTTTCGTGTCCTCGCTCACCAGCGCAGCCCGCACGCACACCACGGGAGGCAAGCCCTCAATGATCGTCTGCCACGATCTCCCATCATCACTGGAGCCATAAACTTTGCCGCTTCTGGTCCCAAAATAAATCCCCGCGGGCTCGCACGTGTCCGCCGACAGTGAATCGCGCAAGATCGTCTCCATGGCGTTTTTCTGCGGCAGGCCGCGCGTTAGCGGCTCCCAGCTTGCTCCGGCGTTGCGGGTGCGATAGACGCGTAGCTTTCCCTCTGGAGTGCAGCGATACTCGTCTGACTCAATCGGAACAATGTACACAGTGTCAGGATCGTGCGGATGGGCCACCATGCAAAATCCAAAGTCTGAAGGCACGCCGTTGGCAATGTCCTTCCATGAGTCGCCGCCATCATCACTGCGGTAAAGGCCCCAGTGGTTTTGCAGAAACAGCCGCTCTGGGTTAGCAGGATGTTGGACAATCTTGTGTACGCATTGGCCGAACTCCGGATATTTATCGGGCAGAAACTCGGCGCGGACACCCTGATTGCGCGCCTGCCACGTTGCGCCCCCGTCATCCGTGCGGTACGTGCCCGCCGTGGAAATGGCGATCGTCATACGCTTGGGATCTGTGGGATCGGGCACAATGGTATGCAGGCACATGCCGCCACCGCCGGGTACCCATCGGTCACGATGTGGATGGTTAAGCAGCCCTTCCACCGGTGACCAGCTCTTTCCCGCATCATGTGACTCAAAGAGAGCGGCCGGTTCAACGCCGCAGTAGAGCGTATCAGGATCGTCGGCTCGTCCCAGTGCGATCTGCCAGATATTCTTGAGCGTCAATTTTGATTCTGCCGGAAATTTAACGGAGTAGGCTTCCGGCTCGGTAATGGTCTTGCCGTAATCGTCTGACGAGCACAGCACTGTGCCCCAGCGAAAACTCTGTTGCGCCCACCACAGACGGTGGCGTCCCTGCCGCTGGTCAAATGCCATGGCATATACCGGTGAGCCAATTGAGTATGGCCCGCCCATCTCCCACTTCTTGCGTGCCGCATTGGAGCGCAGCACAAACGCGCCTTTCATGGTCCCTACAAGGACGATTACGTCACCCTGCTTGGCTGAAACGTGGCGGACTGACGGCATGATTTTTCTCTCCGGAAAAGAACCAGCTATTTTATCGGGCCGGCGTCGCAGTTTCCAATTCGGGTATTCTCCACGCTTTTTTCGTCTGAAATCAATTTGAACTCAAAGCGTCTGGCCGTTAAGATTGTCCGGCATAAAAAAGCAATTCTTTGAATTCAATCGCACGGCGAAAGAGAGGAAAGTAAATGCGGAAAGCCGTTTTTGCGTTCGTATTGGTCGCGTTCCTTGGTCTCACACAAATCCAGGGGCAGGATTTCAGCAAGGTTGAGATGAAAGTGCAGAAAGTTGCCGGCACCGTTTATATGCTGCAAGGCGCGGGTGGAAATATTGGAGCGTCGGTCGGCGACGACGGAATTGTCATGGTGGATGATGAATTCCTGCCGCTGGCGGAAAAAATTGAAGCTGCCTTGAAAGGCATTACTGACAAACCGGTTAAGGTCGTCCTGAACACACACTGGCATGGCGATCACACGGGCAGCAATCCGCATTTTGGTGAGAAGGCGCCTATCGTGGCCCAGGAGAATGTGCGCAAAAGGCTTGCCGCCGGCGGCAAAACCCGCTTTGGCGAAACCAAACCTGCGGACAAGAGTGCTCTTCCCATTATCACCTTTGAAAACGATATCTCTGTCCATCTGAACGGCGAAGATATTCATGCTATCCATTTTCCCAACGGCCATACCGATGGCGACAGCGTGATTTTTTTCAAGCAGTCGAACGTGGTCCACATGGGCGACGATTTTTTTAACGGCGGAATGTTCCCGTTTATCGATATTGACAGCGGTGGCAGCGTGCAGGGCATGATCGCCGGCGACGAGAAAGTGCTGGCCGAAGTGCCGGACGACGTAAAAATCATTCCCGGCCACGGTCCGCTGGGAACCAAAGACGATCTGCGGAAGTTTATCGCCGTGCTGAAAGAAACTTCAGCCGCGGTTGAGGACGGAATAAAGAAGGGCAAAACCCTTGACCAGCTCAAACAGGAAAAAGTGCTGGCCAAATGGGACAGTTGGGGACAGGCCTTCATCAAGACAGATATGTTTGTTGAAATTCTTTATGACAGCCTTAAAAACAACCCCACCGGACCGAAGAATGCACATGGACACGTGACCAAGTAGCAGTGGCGATAAAAGAGCTGGCATCTTCGTGTTTATGTAGTAGGAGGCCGCTCATGCAAGGAAAAGAACGAAGACATCAAAACAATACAAAAACATTCGAGTGGCAAAGCCCTTCATTCCGCGAAAAAATCTGAAACATTTTGCCTGATAGTCTCACTATACATAGACGCTGTGCCCGGAGCATTACGCTTGCTGCAAATCAGTGTCACACGGAGTGAATGAAGCTATGCCATTCCCGGCCTTTCGCTGGTTGATCTTTCTGTTGTCCTTGTTGCTGTTCGCGCAAAACCAGCAGTCATCATCAGCCCTACCCGATTTCCACGGGACCTTGACGAAGGAGAATGTCTACTCTAATCCAGTTCTGGGCATGACGCTGGTTTTGCCGAGAGAGTGGCAATTCGTTGATAAAGAATTGCAAGCGCGCCTGCAAGGCTCGAATGCCCCGCGTGAAACACCCCCGGATCCAAACTGTACCGGACCGCTTTGTCATGTCCGGATTAATGTAACGCTAATCACGGGGCAGACCCCTGTCGATTACATTACTTTTAGTGCTTACCAATTGTCGCCAGAGTTTCGCGATCGTGAGCGCTTTCCACTAAGACGTTTTGCGCAAGCTCTGATCACCGATAGCCTGTCTGATTCAGATTGGATTGCGGACGGTGAATTAACGACGATTCAAATAGACGGGAGCCTGCTTATCGATTGTTGATGCATACTAAAGGCTGGGTGAAAAAGAAGGGCTATAGCTATGTGTTCGACGCAAATGACTATGTTCTCTTGCTCGTTGGCACCACAACATACATGGTGGATTCAAGAAGCCAACTCCAGGCAGCCATCGAGAACATGAAATTGCATGCGGAGCAACGGCCACAGGCCCGCTAATGCGGCAAGGTACCGGCTGCAACGGTCAGCACCCGGTACGGCGAGCAGGAAAGTATCAACAGCAGGTCACTCTTTGCTGCCCTGATACCAGAAGGACTATCCCAGCTTCTTCTTCAACATCTCGTTCACCAGTTCCGGCTTGGCCTGGCCTCTTGAAGCCTTCATGACTTGGCCGACGAAAAAGCCGACCATCGTGGTCTTGCCGGCGCGATACTGCTCCACCTGCTTAGGATTGGCGGCAATCACCTCATCAATAATTTTTTCCAGCGCCCCTGTGTCTGTGATCTGCTGCGGTTTCTCGCGTTCATAAATAGCCGTGAAATCTTCTCCAGCGGCAAAAGCCTTGTCATACAGATCTTTGAGGATCTTGCTTGAAATGTCTCCTGACTCCACCAAATCCGCTGACAGGGCAACGCCCTTCATGGAGATAGGTGACTGCTCAATCTCCAGGCCCTTTGCCTTCAGGCGGCCCATTAGTTCGCTTTGCACCAGGTTGGCCACGCGCTTGGGATTCCTGGCTGCTTTGGCCGCTTCTTCAAATTGGTCAGCCAGCGTCTTGCTGTCAGTTAGCACACGGGCATCGTATTCCGTAATGCCATAGTCGTTAATCATGCGTTTGCGCCGGGCCTCAGGAAGTTCCGGCAGGGTTTTGCGGATAGCCTCCTGCATTCGGACGTCAACCAACAAGGGAAGCAGGTCAGGCTCAGGAAAATAGCGGTAGTCATGTGCCTGCTCTTTGGAGCGCATGCTGTAGGTCCTGCCTTCCTGCGCGTTGTAAAGACGCGTTTCCTGCCGTATTTTTTCGCCTGTTTCAAGCATCTCGATCTGGCGGTCAATCTCATATTCAATGGCTTCACGGATAAAGCGGAAAGAATTTACGTTCTTGATTTCCGTCTTGGTGCCGAATTGTTCCTGCCCTCGCGGACGCACGCTCACATTCGCGTCACAGCGTAAAGACCCTTCTTCCATGTTGCAGTCGCTCACGCCGGTGTACAAAATAATTTCCTTGAGCAGTGTGAGATATTCAAATGCTTCGTCCGCGGAGCGCATATCAGGCTCGCTCACAATTTCCATCAAAGGTGTTCCGCTGCGGTTGAGATCGATTGACGTGTAGTGGCCCGAATCAGCCAGCCCATCATGGATGCTTTTGCCCGCGTCCTCCTCCATGTGCAGGCGGGTGATGCCGATCTTTCTCGCCGGGGCGCCAGCCGGTCTAATCTCAATATAACCATGTTCAGCCAGAGGCTTATCAAATTGTGATATCTGGTAGCCCTTGGGCAGGTCAGGATAAAAATAATTTTTGCGGGCAAAGACTGAAGTCTCCCTGACCTGGCAATTCAATGCCTGCGATGCCAGCACCGCAAACTCTACAGCGCGTTTGTTCAGGACGGGCAAAGCGCCCGGCAATCCCAGGCATACCGGACACACATTGGTATTCGGCGGCGCGCCAAACCGCGTGGAACATCCACAGAAAATCTTGGTCTGCGTAAGAAGCTGGACATGCACTTCCAGTCCAATGACCGGTTCGTATTTCTTGCGCAAGGCCAACGCGCTCTGTGTGCTGGCAGACATGAAAAGATTATAGGGCCAAGTCGAATGGCTTAGTGGGAGGACTCGCCGGGGCTGGCAGGCTTATCCATGGGAATTTCAAAATAGAACAGGTCCTTGGTTCCTGCCTTGATGCCGGAGAGATACAAGTGCGCTCCCGGAGCCGGCGCGTCTCCCTCAAGGTTAAAAAAAAGATAGCCGCTATTGGTAGCGTGCGCTGTAACCGGAACGCTCAAAAACTGCGCCGACTCATATTCCTCGCGCGCCTCTTTGCTGATGGGTTCTTTCTTTTTGCCCACGGGAAACGGCAAATGCATGCCGGGATGGCTCTTGTCGGCACGGTTGGGCCTCACCAGACGGCGATAAATGTCGTCGTCGGTGGCTGGTTGTATCTTGTCCCGGCGCGCCGTGATGTATTCCACTTTCAGATCCTGCAACATCAGCGTTGCATCGCTGTCATTCGAGATCATGAGCCGCACGATATAAAAACCATAACCGCGGTAATCAACTTTGAAGATGCCGGCCTTTTCCGGTGTATCACAGGGATCGGCGGCAATCGTCACTTTTTCGTCAGTATGCGCTTCATGCAGCGCGTAGGTGCGCGCATGTGCCGCCGGAGGTGGGCTGAAGTGCTTTTCGCTGTAGAGCAGCGTCGTCAGCAGCGCGACACACGCGATAATCCTTGTGGCCTTCACAACTCCGATTATATCCAGCCTGCGGGCAAGTTTGCACAACGGCGTGGTTTTCATAGAATGTCCAGGTCTTCAATGTTTCCTTTCTACAATTTGTTGCTGGTTTGCGCGGCGCTGCTTTCGCTGCCCTGGTGGTTGTTTCAAATGCGCCTGCCAAAGTATCGCTCCGGACTCAGAGAGCGGCTGGGGGCTGTGCCGGAGCGGCTCAGGAACGCCCGGCCAGGCGGAATATGGGTACACGCGGTTTCTGTAGGTGAAGTGCTGGCAGTGGGCCAGCTTATTGCCGAGCTGCGCGCAAAATATCCTGACCGGCAAATTCTTGTCTCCACCACCACCGCCACGGGACAACAACTGGCGCGTACACGCTTTGGTGAAGATTGCGTGTTTTTCATGCCGCTCGATTTCGGTTTTGCCGTGCGTCCGTACCTTGACGCGCTTAAGCCGCAACTAATCATCCTGGCGGAAACCGAGTTCTGGCCCAACCTGTTGCATCTTGCCGGCAAACGGGCCACAGCGCTGGCAACAGTAAACGCCCGCATCTCAGACCGGTCGTTTCCGCGATATCGCCGCTTCAGGTGGTTCTTCCGCCGCGTATTGTCTGAAGTGGATTTATTTCTGGCGCAGACGGCAGAAGATGCGGACCGGTTGCGCGTCATCGGCGCAGCCACGGAGCGCGTACGAGTCAGCGGCAATCTTAAGTTTGATATTCGTCCCAGCCCTCAATCCGCCCTGGTGAACGATCTTCGCCTTGCTATAAGCAAGGATTCCCCGGTGATCGTCTGCGGCAGCACCGCTGAAGGCGAGGAAGAACCTCTGCTGGAAGCCTTCAGGCAGGTCCAGAGCCAGTTTCCGGCCGCCGTCATGGTGCTGGCGCCGCGGCATCCTGAGCGTTTTGAAAAAGTAGCCACGTTGATCTCAACCGCTGGCTTTACCTGGCAGCGCCGCAGCATATGGTCTCCTGAGCAGCGCGTGAAGCAAGGCATTTTCCTGCTGGATAGCGTGGGTGAACTGGCCGCGATCTATGCGCTCGCCGATATTGCATTTGTCGGCGGCAGCCTGGTTGCCACCGGAGGGCACAACATTCTGGAACCGGCCCAATATGGCGCTGCGATTGTCGTGGGCACGCAGACATTTAATTTCCGCGAAATTGTCAGCATCTTTGAAAAAGGCGATGCAATCCGAATAGTTACCGCAGAGACCCTTGGCCCCCAGCTTCTGGCATTGCTAAACCAGCCAGAAGCCCGGAAGCTTCTGGGTGGCCGCGCAAAAGACCTGTTCGCGCGCCATGCGGGAGCCACGCGCCGCACTCTGGATGCGCTTGGTCCTCTGCTGGCACAAAAGCGAGATGGCCGGTGAACCCTTTCTCCGTCATCTTCGGCATGGGCGTTGCGTTGCGCAATGCGTTGTATGATCGCGGCATTTTTTCTGCACATAAGCTGGCCTGTCCCGTCATCAGCATTGGTAATCTCTCCGTGGGAGGCGCCGGAAAAACGCCTTTTGTTATTGCCCTGGGAAAGCTGCTGCAGCAACGCGGCGTCACCTTTGACGTCCTCTCGCGCGGCTACGGGCGCAATTCCACGGAAGTCGCCGTGGTTGACCCCAATGGATTGCCTGCTCAATTCGGAGACGAGCCTCTGCTGATCGCGCGCGAACTGAAGGCGCCGGTGATTGTTGGCGCCGATCGCTATCAAGCAGGACTGGCCGCGGAAAAAAAATTCTCCAGCACGCTGCATTTGCTCGATGATGGCTTTCAGCATCGCCGCCTGCATCGTGATTTTGATATCGTTCTGCTGCCCGCAGAGGACTATAGCGGCACATTGCTTCCAGTGGGCCGGCTGCGTGAGCCGGTTGCCGCACTGGAGCGCGCCGATGCCATTGTTCTGCCAGGACCAATCGAGCAGTTTCGCAGCGTTAAATCAATCTGGCCGGTGCGCAGGAAGATAGATCTCCCAGATATATCTGGCAAGCTGATTGCTTTTTGCGGCATCGGACGCCCCGGCCAGTTCTTTGATGGACTGCGGGCAGCCAATATGAATATCGCGGAGAAGGTCGCTTTTCGCGACCATCACGCCTACCAGCAGAGTGACATTGACCGTCTGCTGGTCATCCAAAGGCGGACCGGCGCGGATGGATTTATTACCACGGAAAAAGACGCCATCAACCTGGGACCGTTTTCCGCGCAGCTTCAGCCATTGCGGCAAGCCGGACTACACATGGAACTGGAATCTGGGCAAGAGGCAATTGGCGGAATGCTCAAAACCCTGGAACAAACGCACCGGTTGCCACTCAGCGAAGGGCATTAAAGGAAGAGGGCTTTTAAGGCAGTGTCTTTGCGATCTCCGGGCCCTCTTCAGCCGTATGTTTTGCCGGCTGCGGCTGCAGGTGAAATTTTGTCAGCCCTTCTTGCAAAACCTCAAACGCCTCTTCCGGCGTATCAACCATGGTAAAGCCGTTCACGTCTTCCGGGGAAATGGTTCCCGCATCCACCAGGGCCTCAAGGTTGAGGACGCTTTTCCAGTACTCTTTGCCGTAGACGATCACCAGGATTTTTTTGGCCAGCTTATGTGTCTGGGCCAGGGTGAGGATTTCAAAAAACTCGTCGAGCGTGCCAAAGCCGCCGGGAAAAACAACCAGTGCTTTGGCCAGATAGGCGAACCAGTACTTACGCATGAAGAAATAGTGGAACTCAAAATTAAGTTCCGGTGTGATGTACTGGTTGGGATACTGCTCAAACGGCAGCCGTATATTCAGGCCAATGGTCTTTCCGCCGGCTTCGCGCGCGCCTCGGTTGGCGGCTTCCATAATGCCCGGGCCGCCACCGGAGGTCACAACAAAGCGGCGGCGCTTACCCGGCAGAGTCATGGTCCACTCTGTAAGCATGTGCGCCAGCTTGCGGGCGTCTTCGTAATAGCGCGCCATCTCCACTCCAGCGTGGGCGCGTTTCAGGGCAGACTGCAAGGCGTCTCCATCTTTTGCGCCAAGCTGCTCGCTGGGCGGGGCCGGTTTGGCGGAACCTGGCTTTTCCAGGATCGTAAGCGCGTTCTGTGCGTCGGGCAGGCTGGCAAAGCGGGCCGATCCAAAGAATACGACCGTGTCCTGAATCTTCTCGCGCCGGAAACGGGAGAGCGGCTCCGCGTACTCAGAGAGAATGCGCAGGATCCGGCCATCAGGGCTGTTCAGAAAATCTGGGTTCAGGTAAGCCAGCGGGGCAGGAAGCAGCTCAGGCGTTGCTTCGTCATCCAGTTCGGCATTCGTATTATTTTTATTGCTGTTGGCCATACATCCTGTCAGGGAAACCTGTTTCTTGGAAACGTTCACCGCCGGTCGCGGTAACGGACTGCCTCCACCACGCCGAGCCATATATCGAGCAAGCCGAGTCCTGAAACGGCGCCGCGAATAAATCCCTGGTGCAAAAAGTACCGGAGCGCGGGCCACTGTACCAGCCAGCCATCGCCAAACCAGAATTTGGTCCACGGCAAAATGATCAAGACCAATCCTAATTCAATGCAGAAGAGCACGTACACCACCACAAAAACCCGTTGCAGCCATATCGGCATGTCTGCGGCATTGTCCGCAAGGGGGCCGGGGGAGGGTGATGGCGGCGGATTCTCGAGGTTCGTTGAGGTAAGTTTCAAGGGGTTTTGGATTTTGATGTCCTGCTGTAAATTCTTATTTATTGGACGCTATAGAAGATCTTACGATTTTAGCGCCTTTATGCGGCTGGCCACGTCGCGAAAGTCGATATTCGAGCCATACACTTCCATGAAATTGACCAATGCGGATTTGTTGTCTCCCGAAGCCTGATAAGCCATGGCAAGATCATAATAAATGGCGCAGCGGCTGCCATCATCCAAACCGGGCAGTTGCAGGGCTTTTTGATACCACCTCACGGAAGCCTCAGGCGCTCCTTTATCCACCAGGCACTGTGCCAGCCAGGTAAGGGCCTGGATGGGCTGTGAGAACGGCGCGCCGCGGTCCACAGCATGGCAGACCTTTTGCAGTTCACCAATCGCTTCATCCAGCAACCCCATCTCTTTGAATGCGATGCCAAGATTGTAATGTGTTTCCGGATCTTCCTCGGGCTCAGCGGCCTCGGCTGTCTCTTCGCGCAACTCAGAGAGGATGTCGCTCAGCTCTTTGGAAGATTCCGCATCCTGCATGTCACCGTTGCTGCTCCGCTGCGCGGCGGATGTCATTGCCGCAGCGGGCATCGCCGGTGCTGATGGTGCTGAGATTGCCGCCGGCGTGGCAGGCACTTTTGGAGCAAAATCAGCCAGCTCAGTCTGTTCCAGGTCCAGAACAAAATCACTGAGAATGTCTTCTGTAGACTTTTCCCTGGCAGCCGCGGCTGGCTGAGCCGGAACAGGTTTTGCCGGGATTGCCTTCGGCGGCCCTGTAATATCGAGTACATTCTCCAGGTCGGGCGCTTCTGATGCCGGCGCTTGTTCTTTCTCGACCACAGGCAGGGGAGGCGGAGGCGTTGCAATGATCGGCTCTGGCTCTGCAATCTCAATCGGCGCAAACGCCACGGAAGATTCTTCCATCACAGGAGCAGCTTCGGCGGGCATTTCAACCGGGGCTGCGGCTTTTGATTTTGCCTGGCCCGCTGAAACCGTGGCTATCAACTCGGTGACTTCCGGCGCATCCGGAGCTATCTCAGTCAGGTCAAGGATTGCCGCCTTGGCCGGTTCCCACATTTCCTGCGTAATATAAAAACGTATTTCCTGGACCTTGTCCGCCACCTGCGCTGACAGATCCACTTCAGGCGCTAGGGCCGCAGCAGGCCCTGACTGGGCCTCGACCGGTGTCTCCTCCGCGATAATTTCGTGGTAGCTCTGGACCTCGATTTCCGGCGCTTCTTCTGCCGGCTCAACTTCAATCATGTCTTCCCACTCATTGGAGAGATCAATCTCCTCGGCGGAAGGCGGCGGAACGGTAGATGGTGCCGCGACCGGCCCGGGCGCTGGAGCGGTTTCAACCGGTTCCAATTCAATCTCTGCGACTGCAACAGGCTCAAGTAGCGGATCAATCGGGGCAATCGCCACAGGCTCCGGTTCAATCGCCACTGCTTCAGGAGCGTCAAAAGTAAACTCCTGGACGGAGGGCGTTGCTTCCACCTCAGTTTCCACCGGCGCTTGCACAACCGGCTGGGGCGGAGCCACGGACAGCGTTTCTACAGGAGCGGGCGGCCATGTTGGTCTTGGAGCTGCCGCAGGCTGGGCCGCGGGCGCATGCTGTGCCACTGGCATCGCCGCAGAAGCCGGAACGCGCAGCGCGTATTTCCTGGCAGCTTCCTGGTATTTTGCGGCTTCAGCCGGATGGCCAAGTTCCTCGTAAATCGAGCTCAGGTTCTGATACATGCGCGAGGCATCGGCAAAACGTTCCGCGCGGGCATAGAGGCTGGCCAGCCGCTGATTCAGATTCACATCCTGCGGGGCCAGAGGCAAGGCAGCTTCCAGGGGCGGTATGGCTTTTGAAGGGACGTTATAAGAAACGTACAACTCGGCGTCCGTCAGCGCCGATTCAATCATTTTTTCCGTGGGCGGATCATAACTCTGGTGGACGGACGGAGCGGTTTCGTCCAGCTCTTCCACCATGAAAGCCTGCGCGGCCTCCTCCGGAGAAAGGATGCGCGTGGCTGAATCTTCGCCCAGCTTGGCCAGCATCTGCCGGTAGCTTTGCGCGTGCAGCGCGTTTTCCGGCTCCATCTCCGTGAGCTTCTTGTAGAGATCGCGGGCTTCAGCAAAGCTGCCTTTCTTCGCCGCGGCATTGGCCTGCAACTCAATCATCTCCGCGTTCTGGGCATGGTCACCGGACTTGTTCGTGAGCCGGTTCATTATGGCCAGCGCCGCCGGATTGTCCTTGATGCGGTTTGTCAGCGGATAGAGCGCATCCTGCAGGGCCGCGGCATTGCCCGCGAAGAGCTTCTCCGCATAACGTTCATACAACCGTAACGCGCCTTCCACGTGATTGTTGGTTACATACCACTGCGCCAGCGTGGTCACTCCGGTCACGTCATTGTGCGTGGTCAGCAATTTATCGGCGACAGCTTCCACGCCCTCCGCGCTGCCGGTATGCAGCTTGGCCCGCAGAAGGGCACGCAGGCCGTCAGGCCGCGAATCCAAATCTGAAACCTGTTCCAGGTATTGCACCGCGGCATGGCTGTCACCGGCGTCCACCGCGATTAAACCGCGCAGCATCAACGCGCCGGTGTTGGTGGGATCAATGGTAAGCACTTTTCCCAGAGCCTCTTCCGCAGCGGCATAAGAACCGCGCGCATAGAGCGATTCGGCGGCGCTGTAATAGATGTTGCGCGCCTCGTCTTTCTTCCCTAATTTCTGGTAAAGATCGGCCAGCTTGGCCTGGGTGTGTGCGTTTTCCGGATCAAGCTCCAGAATCTTCTGGAAGACCCGCGCAGCCTGCTGGTTGTCGCCCGACTTTAAGAGCTGGTCAGCCACCTGCATGTAATGCACGCGGGCATCATTGAAAAGCCCCTGCTGGCCATAGAGTTCAGCCAGTTTGGTGGTGTTCTCGGCGTTGTAAGGCCCAATCTTGGTGAGCTTTTTGTAAATGGCAATGGCCTTAACCGCAAAGCCGTTTTGCGCGTACTGGTCGCCAACTTTTTTGAAGTAATAGGTGGCCTCGTCATTGTTGCCGACGCGCGCGTAGAGGTCCCCGATGGTGTTCAGAACAGTAAGGTCTTTGGGATCTTCTTTGACGATTTTTTCGTACTCTGAAATCGCGTTGGGCAGCTTCCCCTGCTGGACGAACTTCTCCGCCTGCGCCAGGACCTTTGCTTTGTTGAACCCAAACCCGAGTGCCATAAAAATCGTGAACTAAAGGGCAGCCTTTCCAAGTGCCGTGGGAAACCGCAAACGAGAGCAATTGGGGCTAAAGTACCATAGAAAAACGGCGAAACCCAAGCCACATGGGGCAATCGTTAGTGTATGTCGGTTATTTACCTTAAAGGTTCGTGCCAGTCCGCGCAATACCGTTAGATTCGCTTGCCCGTCCATTCGCCCGCTAGGCCGCGTCCAAACGGGCCGTATTAGCGGTACTGCGCTCTGCTTCTGAATTCCCTCACCGTCAGCTCTAGAAAACTCTCATTATCAGAGGGACGTGACTCAGGAGGGATGTTTAGCCGGGCACTAATCATGTCAGCAATCCGCTTACTGTTGAACATCCGCACTTCAGGCGGGATTTCCAAGCGACGGGCCAGAAAGGTTTCAATCAGTTCGGCTTCCTGCAGCGTAAGACTGGCGGCCTGGTGCAAAGCGAACTCCGTTTTCGTGGGAGTATTAAAAAATATTGTGGACTCGCGGTCAGAGCTCTCATGCACCACCAGCGTTCCGGCAACATAATCTCCCAGGCGGCGATTTTTGGCATTCAGCAGCATAACGATCACGCCCACCCCATAAAACACCGGGAGCACATCCACGGCCCGCGCCAGGTTGCGGCCAATGGCCTCAAAGGCGTTGATGGGACGGCCCGAATCCTTAATTACGCGGATTCCCGCCCAGCGTTTGCCCGGCGTCTGGCCTTTCCATAGCGATTCAAAAATGGCGTAATAACCCCAATAGATGCAGAACCCGGCAAAAATCATCAGGGCATACCACCAGGTAGAGCGTCCGGCGCCGAACGGGCTGAAACTGGCCCAGATCAGGCTGAGCAGGAAAAGCATCAGGTAAAGGACAAATTGAATTACCGCGTCAAGAAACGCAGCCATAAAGCGGCTGCCAACGCCGGCCAGCACAAATTCAAGATGGACTTGCTCCGGCGTATCGATGGTAAGCTTGTCAATTGCCACTATGATCTCTACCTATTGGCTGGAAAAACGTCAAAGTCATTGGAAACGCCTGGAATTGCTGCTGGACCAGGTGCAGAGAGACGGCTTGCGGTCATTGACCCGGCTGGAACTTCAGGAACTGGGACTACTCTATCGCCAGGCGGCGGCTGATCTTTCCACCCTGCGTGAGGACCCTACCGGCAAATCCTATGCCCGATCTTTGAACCTTCTCCTCTCCCGCGCTCACAATACCATCTATGCCGGAGAAAAATCGAGTGCCAGAGGTATCCTGCACTTTTATCGCAATGAGTATCCCAGGGTTTTTCGCAACAACCTTGGGCTTATAAATGCCGCATTCCTTCTCTTTGTTGCAGGCGGGCTGGCGGGAATGCTCCTCTCATTGACGCGTCCGGACTTCATGCGTTTGTTCCTGGGCCCGCACATGCTGGAGACAATCGAAAAGCACAAAATGTGGACTGATTCAGTACGTGGGATCATGCCTTTGGCTTCCAGCGGGATCATGACCAATAACATGTCCGTGGCTTTCACCACATTTGCTTTTGGCCTGACCGGCGGAATTGGCACCGTCTACATGATGGTCTTTAACGGCGTGATGATAGGCGCAGTGGGGACGGCCTGCTGGCTGGGCGACATGAGCCTGCCTCTATGGAGCTTTGTTGCGCCGCATGGCGTGCTGGAACTGCCAGCCATCTTTATTGCCGGTGGCGCCGGCTTCCGCATCGCCCAGGGCATGCTCTTTCCGGGACTGCTCTCCCGGCAGGATGCAATGGC
>DATBCN010000660.1:0-4259 GCA_036270475.1 Candidatus Angelobacter sp.
CCCAGAAGCTTGGCCATCTCCTCATACTTAAAGCCCTCTTCCGGGGTATAGGGCTGCACCCATGCGCCATCGATCACGAACTGTGGGACGGCGCGTTTGCCGGTCTGGCGAAACACTTCTTCCGCCGCTGCCGGTGTCTCATCGATATTGATTTCCTGGTACGCAAGTTTGTGCTGGTCAAGCCAGCGCTTGGCAACCCGGCAATCACCGCACCACGGAGAGGTATAAACAAGGAGCTTCATCTGTATGCCTTGATTTTAGATGATTTTTGGGTCTGTACGATGCATGGCATCCACCCTGCAAACTGGGTCAAAAACCCACCATGGAAGGCAAGGCCCTGGCCGGGGCTTCGCCGCCGGGTTTCGCCGAACTGGCCTGGCGGTGATACACGATCCGGGCATGAAGAGGTGTCCGCTTGATTGGATCAATGGAAATGATGGTCAAGGTATTGCCATCACCGGACAACTGGAGCCGGTAGCTGAATGCGGGAGATGTGGGAAAGAAAAAATCAGCTTCCAAATACCCGGCAGACTTTTGCATCGATACCGCCACAATATCAGGCATACCCGTAACCGGATAGCGCTTACCATCAACGGAGGCAGAGAAGGCAGCGCGCGTCTTGACGCCCTTCACATCCACGCGCTCAGTAATGCATTGGATCTTTCCTGAAAAAAAGCGCAATACCATGGTTTGCGACCGGAGATCAGGGAAGCCTGCCGGCAAAGTCGAGGCCTTGAGGTCAGCCTGCCAGTTGCCCGCCATTGGATCAGGAGAGGAAGCGGCAAGAAGGAACAGCAGGAGTGTGGCAATGCGCATGGTCTCTCACTCTAGGCGAACAAAGGAGTCTACTTCAGGAGAGCCGGGTGGCGTCCAGCTTTTCGCGCAGCTTTTTAAGGCAGCGCACCACGTCATCACGATTCTTGCCGGAAAGCATCCAGCGCGGCAAAGCAGAGGACAGGCGGCGCGATGATTTCTCCTCCATCCGTTCCTCCCGCAGGTCTGCGGTGATGAATTGCTCCAGAAAGTCGAGGTGCGCGCGGTTCAGTATCCATAGGACGTTTTTATGGCATGGCATCTTGAGCCAGAGCGGCCCATTGGTAAAAAAATCGGCCCCGGCCTCCGCCGACCATTGATGCCCGCAGTGCAGGCAACTGCACGCACCCATCCTCTGGACGCTCTTCTTGGTTCGCGGGAAAGTAAACTCACGCAAAGCCGCGCACTGGCCGCACTTTGCGCACGCTACCATGACCGGATGGTGCGGCGGCATGAACCGGTCAAGCGTTAGGTGCTCGCGCACCTGCATGCGCTTTTCTGCCATAGCGCGCCATTTTACAAGACGCGTATTCTCCAGTTGCCGCTTTTTTCTGAGTCGCCTCAATCTCCGCGATGATCCAATGTTGCGGAACAATCTCGCAAGATCAGGTTTCAAGATTAACGCGCAAAATGGAGGAGATTCATGCCGGAGACCGTTCAGGAATATACAAAACGCCTGTTGAGTTACAGCGAAGGCAAAGATCCCATGCGTCTGCAGCAGGCTGCGGCCAAGAAGCTGGCTTCATTGATCAAGGGAAAAAGCAAAAAGCAGCTTGCGCGCCGCCCCGCGCCGGATAAATGGTCGATTGCCGAGATTCTCGCCCATCTGGCGGACGCGGAACTTGCCGTCGGCTGGCGGCTGCGCCAGGTACTCAGCAACAACGCCATTCCCTTGGAGGCATACGATCAGGACCTTTGGGCCAGGACATTTAACTATGGCCGCCGCGATCCCAGAGTATCGCTGGCGACGTTCACAACCCTGAGGAACGCGAACCTTGCCCTGCTTAAATCCGTTCCCGGCAAACTGTGGGACAACTATGGCGTGCATTCGGAACGTGGCAATGAAAGCATCAACCACGTCGTGCGGATGGTTTCCGGACATGACCTGAACCATCTGCAGCAAGTGGAAGGGATTTTGAAAGGTACACGTTAGAACCGACGGAAAAAAACAGGGGGCCGTCAAAAAAAATTTCTGACGGCCCTGCAACGTTTTTATTTCGGAGTTGGAGCGGCGGCTGGTGTTGCGCTGGGAGCAGCAGCCGGCGCGGGTGCTTTATCAGGGGCCGGAGTCTTGTCCTTAATGGAGAGCAGCTCCACTTCAAAGATCAAAGTGGAATTAGGACCGATTGGGCCGCCCGGTGTGCCTCGCGCTCCATAGGCCAGGTCAGAAGGAATAAACAACTGCCACTTGGAGCCAACCGGCATCAGTTGCAGGGCCTCGGTCCATCCCTTGATCACACCGCCTACAGGGAACGTTGCTGGCTCGCCGCGCTTGTAAGAGCTGTCAAATTCGGTGCCATTGATAAGGGTGCCTTTATAGTTGCAGACCACGCTGTCATCGGCGGTCGGCTTGGCCCCTGTGCCCGGCGTAAGAATCTTGTATTGCAGTCCGCTGGGCAGCGTGACTACGCCTTCTTTACCTTTGTTCGCCGCCAGGAAAGCGTCGCCTTCCTTCTTGCCCGCTTCGCCCTCTACTTTGGCCTTTTCCTGCTGCTTGGCCTGCATCTCGCTCTGGAGCTGCATCAGCGCGGCCCGCGCCTCTTCTTCCGTCAGCAGCGTTTTGCCGCCGCCCAGGGCGTCCTGCATGCCCTGGATAAGCGCGGCGCTGTCCACATCAATACCTTGTTTGTGGAGGCCCGTGCCCCAGTTCATTCCGATGGCATAACTGGCTTTTTGTTTCTGGGTGGTCAGGGCGGTAACGCTTCCTGGTTTGGCCACGGCGGCTCCGGTCTTCGTCCCAGCGGACGATTTGGTTTTAGCTGCCGGAGTGGCCGTTTTCTTTGCCGGCGGGGTCGGTGTCGTGGCCGGGGAGGTCTGCGCCAGGGCATTGCCCATCAGTATGGACCCTGCGGCCAGGAAAGTTTGTAGAACGACGATCAAAGGTTTTCTCATGCCTCTATTGTCACATTGGCTTAAAAACAGCGCAAATAGCGGGCAGCCAACAGCACCCCATGCCCCGGCATCCATTCCAATATGCGATTTTCCCGGATGAATGCGCTGAGTGTGATTGTCCGGCAGATAGCGTTTTGTATGCTGCTGGTCATTGTAGCGGCAGGCGCGGGTAGTGCTTTTGCGCAAAGCCCCTCACCTACGCCAACTCCAACCGCTTCTCCCACGCCGGGACAGGAATTTACACCCACGCCAAGCCCGACGCCTACTCCTACGCCGCCCTCTCCAACACGAATCACCATCAGTCCCACTCCAACTCCCAAGCCAACGCCAAGTCCATCTCCTACGCCGTCCAGTCTGAGCGTTACGCCAACACCAACACCTAAAATGCTGGACTGATTTTTAAGAAGCATTTTCCCGTATGACTGAAAGGCCCGCGCTCCTGCAGTTAGAAATGCTTTCAGGAAAAGTCATGCACAAAAAGCAAAACCCGCCGATTATGCTCGGCGGGTTTTGGCTAGATTAGTTGCTATCTGCTAGTTGCTGTACAGCAGTACGCCATCTGTTTTTTCAGCGCCCTCGCCCACCTGGCGATAGAACAGCCGGTCATTTTCCAGATAAACCTCAATGAACGCCGGACGCGTCGTGATGGTCCCCTGGATCAGCGCCTCAGACAGCGGGTCTTCAATATACCGCTGCAGGGCCCTGCGCAGCGGACGCGCACCGTAACTGCGGTCGACCAGCGTCTTGTCCAGTATCCACTTTTTCGCTTCCTCGTTCACCGTGATGGTGATGTGCCGCTGCGCCAGGTTGCCGTTGAGCTGCTGTACCAGCAGTTCAAGGATCTGAATCAGGTCAGCATCAGTGAGCGCCTGGAAGAGGATCACTTCATCCAGACGGTTCAGGAACTCAGGATTGAAGGTCTTCTTTACTTCCTGTCTTACCAACTCCTCAACCTTATCGTGGACCGTTTCTTCCTTGTCCAGCTAGAAGCCGAGGCCTTTGCGCTTCATCAGGTGCCGCGCGCCGATATTCGAAGTCATCACGATGATTACGTTCTTGAAATCAACTGTGTTGCCCAATCCGTCCGTGAGCTGTCCGTCTTCGAGCACCTGCAGCAGGATGTTGAAAACATCCGGATGCGCTTTTTCAATTTCATCGAGCAGCACCACAGAATACGGGCGCCTGCGCACCTGCTCGGTTAGCTGGCCGCCTTCCTCGTATCCCACGTATCCGGGAGGCGATCCGATCAGCTTGCTGACCGAATGCTTTTCCATGAACTCTGACATATCGAAGCGGATCAGCGATTTGTCGCTGCCAAAAAGGAAGTGCGCCAG
>DATBCN010000661.1:0-2058 GCA_036270475.1 Candidatus Angelobacter sp.
CGCCAGCCAAAACCTGACTGTGAGCAACACGTCGAGCGTTGCG
Source organism: Candidatus Angelobacter sp. (assembly GCA_036270475.1). Taxonomy (GTDB): domain Bacteria; phylum Acidobacteriota; class Terriglobia; order Terriglobales; family Acidobacteriaceae; genus Angelobacter. The sequence continues at coordinate 44 of DATBCN010000661.1, forward strand.
GTTACTATCAGCAATCTCAGTGCGACGGGCGCCGGGTTTAGCCAGAGCGGCGTAACTCTGCCGTTGACTTTGGCTTCGGGACAGTCTACGGCCATCGCGGTAAAATTTGCGCCGACGGCGGCAGGCAGCGTGACTGGCAGCTTGCAAATCACCAGCAATGCCGCCAATGCCAGCATCGCCATTGCTCTCAGCGGGACGGGGACCACACCTCCTCCACAGCAGGGCACCTTGACGGTCAACCCGCAATCGCTCGCCTTTGGCAGCGTGTTGATTGGTTCCAGCACCAACCAGACCATTACGCTCAGCAACGCATCAAGCGTAGCTGTAACCATCAGCAAAATAGCGGCAACAGGGACGGGATTCAGCCAGAGCGGTCCTGCGCTGCCGCTCACTTTATCGCCCGGGCAGACCGCTGCACTCACGGCGACATTCGCACCGCAAACCGCGGGCGCAGCCAGCGGCAGCCTGCAGATCACCAGCAACGCATCCAATGCCAGCGTTTCCGTTGCTCTTTCCGGAGCAGGCGCAACCATCCAGCACTCGGTGGATGTTGCATGGGACGCGAGCACGCCCGCGGCTTCCGGTTATAACGTGTATCGCGCCACGCAGAGCGCGGGCCCGTTTACCAAACTGAACGCCGCGCCCATTACCGTCTTGATCTTTACCGACAACACGGTCAGTTCCGGCGTGACTTATTTCTATACCGTTACGTCAGTAGCAGCGGATGGAAGTGAAAGCGGCGCTTCCGCGCCGGTCACGGCGGCGGTCTCGAATCCGTAAATTGTTGCGTATAAAAACAGAATTCATAAGAGAAAAGGACTTTCATGCGTATTGGAAAAATCTGTAAGAACTTATTTCAATGGATGGCCGTGGCGGCCATTCTCGGATCGGCTTCGCTCGTGGCGCAAACTGCAGCGCCACCGCGGCTCTTCTTCTCTGATCTGGAAAGCGGCCCCAACTCTGGCGGAGAAAATGGCAAAGGGGCATGGGTCACGGTTTGGGGCCGGGGCTTTGGCGCCGCACAAGGCACGTCAACCGTGACGGTGGGCGGCGGCGCGGTTGCGGCTTATCCTGTCTGGTCGGACGCCAAAATCACCTTTCAGCTTGGCGCGGGCGCTGCCACAGGCAATATCGTGGTGAATGTTGCTGGAGCGGGCGCAACCAACGGACTGCCCTTCACCGTGCGTCCCGGCAATATTTTCTTTGTCGCCAGCACAGGGAATGACGCGAACGCGGGCACCGCAGCCGCGCCGTGGAGAACGATTGTGAAAGCCAAGAACACAATCGCCGCCGGCGACATTGCCTATATGGAAAACGGCGTGACGCAAACCACGGAAGATATTTTCACCGCCTACCTCAGCATGGACAAGCAGGGTGCGGACAATTCCGGCACGGCTGCTGCGCCAAAAGCGCTGGTGGCTTATCCTGGCGCCACCGCCATCGTGGGCGTGGCCGGAGGGCTGCACTATGGCATTCGCACACCGAACATCGGAACCCGTGAGGATTACTGGGTCATCTCGCAACTGCACATTATCGGCGGAACGCAGGCCATGGACATTGGCGGCACCGGATGGCGCGTCATCGGCAATGACATGCAGTGCCCCGGCGCTGACGATCAGGTAGGTTGCTTTGAGATGAGCGGCGGCAACCAGGTGCGCTTCTACGGCAACGATGTCCACAACGCGGGAATCCCCCCCACGTCATCCAAGTTTTATCACGCGGTCTATTTCAGCACGGACTCCAACCATGTTGACGTGGGCTGGAACCACATCCATGACAATTTCACCTGCCGCGCGCTGCAGTTTCATTCTTCTCCCCTGTGCAGTCCGAGTTGCGGCGCCGGTGATACGACAGGATTCGACCAGTTTGATCTGCACGTTCATGACAACCTGATTCACGGCGATAACTGCAATGGCATTAATTTCGCCACGGTCGATCCGTCAAAGGGAACGGTTGAGGCCTATAACAATGTGATTTACAACGTTGGCCGCATGGACCCGCTGCAACTGGGCGCG
>DATBCN010000662.1:0-7736 GCA_036270475.1 Candidatus Angelobacter sp.
ATTCACGCATTTACGGCTTTGAATCCTGCCTTAGTCTGGCACAGACCGGGAAAATCCTGTTAGTGCCTAAAGTGCTTTGCGCGCACGCTGGCCCACTGAAGTCCTTGCCAGAAACTCCAGTGTAAGCCGGTTGAATTCGTCCGGCGTTTCTTCAAACGGAAGATGTCCGGCGCCCTGAATCATGGCCAGCTCGCATTCAGGCAACATCCGCATGAGAGTTTCTGAAGATTTCAGGTCCACCGCGCCGTCCCGCGTTCCCCAGATCAGCAGGGACCGCGCTTGTACGCGGGAAACCGCGGCGTGCAGGGCAGCCAGATCATTTTCCCATGGCCGCAGGGTATTCAGGATGCCGCGCGCCCTGCCTCGCCGCATAAGTAAAGCAGAGTAGCCTTCCAACGTACCCGCAGAAATGCGCGCAGGGTCGCCATACATGCGCCGAAGGGCGGTTTTGTGGAGCGGATGAGATACGGGCATCAGCATTCTGAGCAGCGTCCTTCCTATTGGCCGGTTGAAAAACCGTATGCGCCCCGCGCCAAAACCAGACCACGGATTTACCGGCGCAGCCAGCACCAGGGAACGCACTCTGCGGCTTTGGGCGGCAAGGAATATTGCCACCGCCCCGCCCCAGGAAGAGCCAACTATGTCCACCGATTCGAGTTCGAGCTTCCGCAAAAGTGCTGCAAGGCGGGCTGCCTGGGCCTGCATGCCGCAGGATTCCCGATCGTCACCATGGTTGCACAGCGAATGGTTGCGCAGCGAACCATTCTCGCCAAAGCCGGAGAGGTCCAGAGCCATTGTGGTGTATTGCTGTGAAAATGCGGGAATATTGAAGCGCCAGCAAAACGATCCGCCCAGCAAGCCGTGTATGAGGAGCAGAGGCGGCCCGGCGCCGGACTGAAGATATTCGAATCGCTGACCGTCGATTTCAATCCGGTGTTTCTGCATTTCCCTGGCTTCCAGCCTTGCAAAAATGGCCTGGCGGACAACCACTTTTCCGGGCGGGCATTCAAAACCAAATGTAACCGCCTCTTGTTGCCTCTATATTGCGGGGCTATCCAAGAAAGTCCCGCAATTTTTTAAAGCCTGCAAGCAATATCAGTGACGAAATCATCCCAAAAAACATAAATACAAGAATTCACACGCAAATACCAATTTTAGTAGCTTTATCTGTTCCCGCGCTCTATAATTTTGTAAACATAGGTAAATAAGGCGTTTACTTGTTGAATGGATGGAGAATCCATGGCATCCCACTTGCATGAATCTAGCCGGAACCAGCTCGACCAGAGTAACAGGCGAGCTGCGGAGAGATTTGGAAGCCAGAGGATGCGAAAGGACTCCATAATCCGGTTTTCGGCCATTGGGCTGGCATTGCTTACAGCCGCCACCGTTGTTTTTGCCGTGATCAACTGGCAAAAAGAAGGGCAATACACCACGCCCACGGATGGCGTCTGGTGGAAGGAGCAAGGCGGCATCCTGTTGGCCAAGGCGGTCATTCCCAGCGGGCCGGGAGAAAAAGCCGGCATCAAAGTGGGCGACCGGTTGCTGCGCATTGATGGAGTGCCCAAAGACAAGTCCATCCGGAATGTGGCTGAGTTTGAAAAACTTCTGTATCGCACCGGTATTTACTCCCGCGCCACGTATCTGCTGAACCGCCAGGGAATCAGCGTGGAAGTTGGGCCGGTGATTCCCGTCCCGGCTGATAATTCCCTGAAAATGGGCAAGCGGCTGATTGCCCTGATCTATCTGGGCATTGGCTTGTACGTGCTTTTCCGGCGCTGGACCGCCCCCAAATCCACGCATTTTTATCTGTTTTGCCTGGTTTCATTTGTCCTTTATTCCTTCTTCTACACGGGCAAGCTGAATGCATTTGACGAGACCATTTATTGGTCCAGCATTGTTGCGTCTGTCTTGCAGTCCGCTCTGTTTCTCCATTTTGCCCTGACGTTCCCCAGGCCGCGCAAGCTGCTGGCAAAGTATCCCTGGGCTGTTTCACTGGCCTACCTGCCGGCGGTGGTTTTGCTGCTGATGCAAGTCGCCGCCATCAACTATTTTGAATTTACTGAATCGCTGCGCTGGGACCTTGACCGGCTGCAGATGCTCTACCAGACGCTCTACTTTGGCGTAGCTGCCGTCATCCTGTGGCGCACGTACCGGCAGGCGGGCACGCCGCTGCAGCAACAGCAACTTAAGTGGATCTCGCGCGGCACGGTGCTGGCGATTGGCCCGTACACGCTTTTCTACGTCATCCCTTACATCGCCGGCGCGCTGCCCACGGCCACGATGAAAGTTTCCGTGCTGTCACTGGTGTTTTTGCCGGTCACATGGGGCTACGCCATCGTCCGTTACCGGCTGATGGATGTTGACATCATTTTTAAACGCGGCGTGGCTTATACGCTGGCCACCGCGGCCATTGTGGTGGCGTACTTTGTCGGCATTGGAAGCCTTGCCGGCTCCATTACCACCAAGTTCCCCGGCACTGGAACTTACGGCCTGATCGCGGTCATCATCATTACCGCGCTGATTTTTGAGCCGCTCAAGAACTGGATACAGGTCCGGGTTGACCGCTTCTTTTACCGCAAGCGTTATGACTATCGCCGGACGCTGATTGAGTTTGGCCGCGAGCTTAGTTCCGAGACTGACCTGAGCGCCCAGTTAACGTCAGTGATTGACCGTCTTTCGCGCACGCTGCTGGTTGATCGCATTGCCATCTTTCTGGCCACTGACGATAAGGCCCATGAATTCGTGATGGAGAAGTCGTTCGGCATCAGCTACAACGGCGTGCTCGATCTGGGCTTTCTGGTGGTGGAGCGTCCGGAGCAATACGCCGGGCACATCTTCTTTGACAATACGCGCAAAGCCCTGCAGGAGAGCGTTACGGCAAGGGAAACCATCGCCAAGCTGAACCTGAATTATTACATCCCCTGCACGGTGCAGGGACGCACCATCGCGGTGATGGGCCTGGGCAAGACCATGGCCGGCGACTTTCTTTCAAGTGAAGACGTGGAACTGCTGGAAACGCTGGCGGGATACATGGGCATCGCGATCCAGAATGCCCGCTTGTATGCCTCACTGGAGCAGAAGGTCAGCGAGTATGAGCGGCTGAAGGACTTTAACGAAAACATTGTTGAATCCATCAGCGTGGGCGTACTGGCCGTGGACCTGGAAGACCGCATTGAATCCTGGAACTCGCAGATGGAAGTGATGTATGCCATGCCGCGTTCGCAGGTGCTGGGTGAGCGGCTGAGCGAAGTATTTCCCGCGGCCTTTATGGAAGAGTTTTACCGGGTGCGGCAGAATCCGGGCATCCATAATCTATATAAATTCCGTCTCAACACCCGCGCGGGCGATACGCGCATTGCCAATGTGGCCATTGCGCCGCTGGTGACACGAAAATTCAATGTGATTGGCCGCCTCATCATCGTGGATGACATCACAGAGCGCATGGAGCTGGAATCGCAGTTGAGCCAGGCGGAAAAGCTCTCATCCATTGGGTTGCTGGCAGCAGGCGTGGCCCATGAAGTGAATACACCGCTGGCCGTAATCTCCAGTTACGCGCAGATGCTTACCAAGCAGATCAACGGCGACGCCAAACTGGGACCGCTGCTGGAAAAGATCACGCGCCAGACGTTCCGGGCCTCAGAGATTGTCAACAATCTGCTGAATTTCTCCCGCACCAGCGCCACCGAGTTCAGCGCCATAGACCTCAACAAGATCATCGCGGAAACGCTTACGCTGCTGGAGCACCAGCTTAAGACTTCGCAAATCAAGGTTGAGACGGACCTCTATCAAGGGCTGCCGCTGATCCACGGCAACGCCGGAAAACTGCAGCAGGTGTTCCTGAACCTGTTCCTGAACGCCAAGGACGCCATGGCGGGCAAGGGCGGCACGCTGCACATCAGCACGGCCAACGGAGACGCCGTCCAGGTCAACATCAGTGACAGTGGCGCAGGCATTGCGCCGGAGCACATCCGCAAAATCTATGACCCGTTCTTTACCACCAAGACCGTCCCGCGCGAGGGCCAGTCGCGGGGCACGGGACTGGGCCTCGCGGTAACGTACGGAATTATCCAAGAGCATGCCGGCAAAATCCGCGTGGACTCCCAACCAGGACAGGGAACCAAGTTCCATTTGGAATTTCCCATGAGAAAGGCTGTCAATGTCTGAAGCAGCGGTCTTAAATCGTCCCCCGATTGACGCCGTTACTGGCGGTTCCATCCTGATCATTGATGATGAGGTGGCCATCCGTGAATCATTGGAAACCCTGCTGGAGTTTGAAGGTTACAGCGTGGAATCGGCGGAGACGGGCGAAGATGGGCTGGCCCGCTTAAACGAGCGGACCTTCGACCTGGTGCTGCTGGATTTTGCCTTGCCCGACCGCAACGGACTGGAAATTCTGGCGGACATCCGCTCGCGCGATTCGCAGCTTGCCGTGATCATGATTACGGCCTATGGCACGCTGGATAACGCCGTGCGCGCCATGCAACAGGGCGCAACCAACTTTATCCAGAAGCCCTGGGACAACGAAAAGCTCATGGCGGACGTGCGCGCCGCAGTGGCCCGCCGCCGCGCTGAAGAAGAAAACGAACAACTCAAACGCGCGCTGAAACAGCGTTACAACTTTGAGCATATCGTCGGCAAGGCTGATTCAATGCTCAAGATTTTTGACCTGGTTGGCCAGGTGGCGCCCAGCCGTTCCACCGTGCTGATTCAGGGCGAAAGCGGCACAGGCAAAGAGCTGATCGCCAAGGCGATTCACGCCAACTCAACGCGCAAGAACCATCCCTTTGTGCCCGTGAATACCGGTTCCATGCCCGCGGACCTGCTTGAGTCCACGCTGTTCGGCCATGTAAAAGGGGCGTTCACCAGCGCGGTTTCCTCCAAGAAGGGCCTGTTTGAAGTCGCCGATACAGGCACGATTTTCCTGGACGAAATCGGCACCATGAGCCTGGAGACGCAGGCCAAGATTCTGCGCGTGCTGCAGGACCGCAAATTCATGCATCTGGGCGGCATCCACGAATTGCAGGTCGATGTTCGAGTGATTGCGGCCACTAATATCGATCTCCATGTGCTGGTGCGGGAAGGTAAATTCCGTGAAGACCTTTTCTATCGCTTGAACGTAATCACCGTTGACCTGCCTCCGCTGCGCAACCGCAGTGAAGATATTCCGTTGCTCGTCAGCCGCTTTCTGGAAAAATTTTCCCGCGAGAATGGCAAGTCCGTGGCCAGCATCTCTCCCGAGGCCCTGCGGCCGCTGATGGATTACGGCTGGCCGGGCAATGTCCGCGAGCTGGAAAACGTGATTGAGCGCGCCGTGGTGCTCTGCAATGGGCCAACGGCGGGCATTGAGCTGATCCCTGACCATATTGTAGGCCGTGGCTCTGAGGGCAAGATGTTTGAACACCGTCCCGACGCGTCACTGTTTGAAATCGTGGAAGACTGCGAGCGTCGCCTGATCGTGAACATGTTGGAAAAGTGCAACTGGAACCAGACGGACGCCGCCGAGCGCTTCCACATTCCGCTTTCCACGCTCAACCAGAAAATCAAACGGTTGAACATTGAGATCAGGAAGAAGGGCGCGCGGGACTAGCTGCCTGCCGTGCTCATTTGGGCTGAGATTGTAATGCAGGCCGTTCCCACGCACAATCACGCGTTTGGCTGCCTCTATTCTTGGGGCGCGGGCGCGCGCTCTGCTATATTTCCTCATGGATGGAACTGATCTCCCCGTTTGATTTCGTGAAGCGAAGTCTCCTCGCCGTACAGGAGTACACTCATCTTTCCGTTCGCGCTCTGACCAACACCTTCCGCAAGCCTTTTTACATGGCGGACGCTATCCAGCAAGCCGACCTCATTGGCGTAGGCTCGCTGCCCATTGTGATTCTCACCGGAATGTTCACCGGCATTGTGCTGGCGCTGAATACTTCAAAAACGCTGGAGCAGTTTGGTTCACTCTCGCTCACCGGACGGCTCGTATCTTTTTCCATGGTGCGCGAACTGGGGCCGGTGCTGACCAGCCTGATGGTCGCCGGACGCAACGCTTCCGGCATGGCCAGCGAACTTGGCTCCATGAAAGTAACGGAACAGATTGACGCCATGCGCGCCCTGGGAACAGATCCTGACAAAAAGCTCGTTACTCCGCGCGTGATCTCCACCGTATTCATGATGTTTTTTCTCACCATTGTTTCTGATCTGGTCGGACTGGTGGGCGGATGGATCATCTCCTATTCCATGCTGGGCCTGGATAGCACGCAATATTGGAACAGCGCCTATCAAGTGTTGAAATACAATGATGTAGTCACCGGGTTGGTGAAGCCGCTGGTGTTTGGATTTATCATCGCCACCGTGGGCTGTTTCTACGGCATGAACACCAAGGGCGGCACGCAGGGCGTGGGACGCTCCACCACGCAGGCCGTGGTTGTGGCCTCGGTGCTGATCCTGTTTGTTGACGCCGTTCTTACCCAACTCTTCATCAGTCTGAGCTGACCGCATGACGCCTCTTGACACCCCTTTCCGGCTGAACGATGAAATGTCGCGGGACACCATCCACAAGGCAATCATCTTTGAAAATGTTTCCATCGCCTTTGAAGATGTTCCCGTGCTGGATGGCGTATCGTTCGATCTCCGCCGCGGTGAGACGAAAATCATTTTTGGCGTTGCCGGTTCCGGCAAGAGCACCATCCTTAAGCTCTGTCTTGGCCTGCTCAAGCCGGACAGCGGGCATATCTACGTGCTGGGGCATGACATTACCACCATGACGGAAGAAGAGTTGTTTGACCTGCGCAGCAAGGTGGGCATCGTCTTCCAGGAAAGCGCCCTTTTTGATTCCATGAACGTGCGTGACAACGTGGCCTTCCGCCTGATGGAGGAGCACCTGCCCGAGGCGGAAGTGGAAAAGCGGGTGCGCGAATCGCTGAGTTTCGTCGAGCTGGAAGAAGCGATTGACCGGTTTCCCGCGGAGCTTTCCGGTGGCATGCGTCGGCGCGTGGGCATTGCCCGCGCCATTATCACGCAGCCTGAAGTGCTGCTCTATGATTCGCCCACCGGCGGCCTTGATCCCATTACTTCCACCACCATCATTGAGCTGATCATGAAGCAGCGTGACGTCTACAAGACCAGCGCCTTGATGGTAACGCACCGCCTGCAGGATGGCTTTACCCTGGCCAGCCATACCTTTGATCCCCTCAGCAAACATATGAAGTCCTCTGAGGGAGTGCCGTCACTCGACGTCCTGACCAGCTTTATGATCTTGCGTGAAGGCAAAGCAGTCTTTGAGGGCAATGCGCACGAACTGGGCAAGGTGGAAGACCCCTATATTAAGGAATATATTTCCTAGGGCGTAAGGTCGAAGGTCCATATATCAAGGAATATATTTCCTAGGGCATTTGGACGCGGCGCTGCTAACCTGCCCGCATCCGCCGCTTTTTAGTTTTCAAAGAACCAAATTTCCCTGCCGCCTGGGCGGCCAAAGCCCTTTACCAGATCATCCCACCTGCCCATCCTTGTGTGAGGTTACGTGAACCAGAAACTCCTGCCATAGACCCGATGAAAGCGTCGGATCCACGCTCCCCCAGCCGCGTCAGCGGCGCATGAAAATAGCCCGGTACGCCGAACGGCGATGCGAAGCAGCGACGTTCCAGTGCCGGGTCCGAGACGCATTTAAGACAAGTCCCGATAGGGACGGCTGAAAAGGTCTACCGCGCCTTCTTATTTTCAATAACATGAGATGAGTTTCTGGAGAG
>DATBCN010000663.1:0-8988 GCA_036270475.1 Candidatus Angelobacter sp.
CTTCCGGATATTCACCGACTGACGAATCGGGGGCGGCAAAAAAGTTGACAGTTTGTAATGGGCTGGTTAGGATGCGGTGACGTAGGTCGCGCGGATTCACTCTGTCCACAAGCGATCTCTTCTGTATTTTCCTTGAGATACTATGCAAAGAGTTCCTACGGTTTCCGGAACAGCCAATCTGCTCGATATCCTCGATAGAGTTCTCGACAAGGGACTCGTGATCGCGGGCGACATCCGTGTTTCACTGGCCAATGTTGAGCTGCTGACGATTCGTATTCGTCTGCTGATCTGCTCGGTCGACAAAGCCGAATCCATCGGTCTCAACTGGTGGAAGTACGACCCCAATCTTACGGCTCCGGCGCCCCAGTCTGTGGTGCGCAGGACCCAATTACCCGGTGCGCCACCGGCGTCGCAGTCGCCGCGAAAAAGCAAGCCCGCGGTCCGCGCAAAACGGGCGAAGTGATCGATCGATTCTAATGAAGGAGGCCTTCGAATGGCCGTTGAAAGAGTTTCTGGCGGATCAAGTTTAATCGACGTTCTGGATCGAGTACTCGACAAAGGTATTGTCATCGATGCCTGGGTCCGCATTTCATTGGTCGGCATTGACTTGATCACTGTTGAGGCCCGCGTTGTTGTCGCCTCAATCGATACCTATCTCAAATATGCCGACGCTGTCGGTCTCACTGGTCTGGTTTCCCGTCCGACCCTGAGTGAAGGCGATGATGGTGAAGGTGGAGAAGGCGAACCTGTTGAGGTCAGGCCGCGCACGTCACGCACGCCCCGCCGGCGGCGGTAAGGCTTGGCTTTGGGGTCACGCATGGCTACGGCCGAAATCCGGTTTCAGCCCGGTCGCCTAAACGGGCGGCGCGCGACGCAACCTCGCCGTCCGGCGGTGCTTCGTTTACTTCAGGCAGAGCGGTCAGAGGAAATCTTTCCGCTCCTGCTGGAAGAGATCATCGCGCTGGGAAACCCGCGCGCCCTGATTGTGGACGTGAATCTTGACAGCGGCGAGGTCATGCCCGCCGCTGCGCTCAAATGGCCGCGCCAGCAGATGGAAAAGTTTACCTCCGCGCTCTGGATGCAGGAGCACCCTCTTGTCGTTGTATTGAACTCAGGGCGTCCGGATGTACTTCATAAGAGCAGTCTGCACAACCGGCCTTTGTACGTTCATCCCATCCTTTATTCCAATCGCAATCTTTGCTGGGAAGCGGACCGCATTCGCACCGCCAGTTGTCTGGCCGTGCAAAACTCCCGCCGGGAAAAACGGGTGCGGCTGGAAGATCAGGTTTGTTCCACCTGTGAGATGCGTGCCTACGCAGCGGCCGTGGTGGTGGAGCTGCCCAAGAGCTACACGGAGCAGGGCGTTGCCGAGTTGGGCGACCTGATTGATCTTGCCAACCGTTATCTCTCGCGGCTTTTTAAGGTAGAACATTACTACAACCGCATGCGCGATATGGAAATCACCATCGCGCAGATGGGAACGGTCATGCAGAGCATGGCTGATCCGGTCATTCTTACTGACACACAGCATCGCGTCATCATGCAGAACAAGGCAGCCGAGCGTTTTTTCCGCGTCCCGGACGAAATGACGGAAGGCCTGGTGCGCGCCGTGGAATTCAACAACCTGCTTTTCTCCGCCGCGCTCTCTTCCATGCTGGTTTCCGGCAGTGATTCTCACCGCGACCTTACGTTGGTGGACGCGATTGAAGGCGAAGAGATGCTGTTTGAGGCCGTTTCCGCGCCTACTTTCGGCCCGGAAGGCATACAGCTTGGCACCGTGACGGTGATGCGTGACGTGACCGATCTTCGCCGCGCCGACCAGGAACTGCGCCTCAATTACGAAAGACTGAGTGACGCGGAAGAAGTGGTCCGCCAGGACCGTGACCGCCTTAATCTGATTATTGAAAACGTAGGCGATCCTATTGTTGTGTGCGATGGCCAGGCCAAGATTGTCCTGGTAGACCCGCTGGCGCAGGAGCTTTTTGGCACGGATACGGAAGTGGTGCGCGATACCATCCAGTTCCAGAACCAGACCAAGCTCACCACGTTCATTGATGCGTTTACGTCTTCATTTGCCGAGCGTGAAACAGCGCCTTTGCGCCTTTACAATCCCGGCTTGCGGCAGGAAATTGAATATGACGCGCGTTCCGGCAAGATTTTTGGCGAGCGCGGCCACGTGGCTTATACCGTGACCGTATTGCGCGACCTGACCGCGCTGCGCAAGGTGGAGCAGCTTAAGGTAGAGCGGCGCATGCTGGAAATCGAAAAATTTGCCGCCACCGGCAGGCTGGCAGCAACCATTGCCCATGAGGTGAACAACCCCATGGAGGCCATTAAGAACGCAATTTACCTGCTGGCCGGCGCCATCCCGGAAAACGCTGTTCCGGTCTACAACATCTTAAAGTCAGAGACCGAGCGCGTGGCGCGCATTGTCCGCCAGATGCTGGGTCTCTACCGCAATACCGAGCAGGTCAAACCAGTCAGCGTGAACACGATTATTGAAGATACGCTGCTGCTGTTGAACCGGCAGCTCCAGCGCGCCAACGTGGAAGTGCAGACTGAACTGGAAGCGCTGCCGGACGCCGTGATTGCCGCGGACCAAATCCGCCAGGTGCTTTCGAATCTGGTCATCAATGCCCGGGACGCGATGCCCAGTGGCGGCAAGTTGCGCATCCGCAGCCGCCACATTCACGGCCATGGTGACCTGCACGGATGGGTCCGCATCCTGATCGCGGATACAGGGACTGGAATTCCACCGGAGATGATCCGCTCCATCTTTGAGCCGTTTGTCACCACCAAGGGAGAACGCGGCACTGGATTGGGACTTTGGATCGTTAAAGGAATTATCCAGAACCATGCCGGCAAACTTTCCGTAAAGAGCAGGATTGGACGCGGCACCACTTTTAAGATTGATTTGCCAGTCGTAAAATTGTGAACGCAGAAGAAAAATACCGGGTGCTGGTGGTGGACGATGAAGCTGCGGTGCTTCTAACGTACCGGCTTATTCTGGAACGGCAGGGCTATGAAGTTGTGGCTTGCGGCACGTCAGTGCAGGCGATTGCCGCCATCAACACCAAGAAGTTTGATGCGGTCCTGTGCGACTACTCCCTGGAAGAGCAGCACACGGGATTTGAAGTGATTTCAGCGGCCCGGCGGCGCGATTCTGGCGTGCCGGCGGCCTTGCTGACCGGTTACGCCACCAAGGAAACGGCGGATGAGGCGGCCAGCCGGAGCATCGGCGTGATGTTCAAGCCGATTGAGATTGAAGAATTTCTGGCGACAACCTCCAACATGCTAAGGAAAAATCATGAGCCCAAGCAAGAAAACGGCGAAGAAAACAACCACGGTACGCAAGACGTCGGCCAAGGCTGAACCGGCCACGGTGATGCTTGACCTGGCGCCTCCACCGGGACCAGCCAAGGTTGAGTCTCCGAGAATTGGACAGCAACAGGAAGGCCGCTATGTTTACGGCGTGATTGAATCGCGCGCGCCCGTCGGCTTTGGCCGCAGCAGCATCGGGGGAGTCAATGAAGACGTGTACACCGTGCATTATGGCGACATCGCCGCCGTGGTCAGCCGCACGCCCGTGTTTATTTTTGACCCGACCCGCGACAACGCCCTGGCCCATGAGCATGTGATTGAATCGGTGATGAAGAATTACACCATCATCCCCATGAGCTTCGGCACGGTCTTTCGCACTGACGACGATATCCGCGAAGTCCTGAAGAGCATTTATTCCTCGCTGAAGGACGTGCTCAAGCAGATGACCGGGAAGCTAGAATTCGGACTCAAGGTCACCTGGGACCGCGACCGCATTATTGAAGAGTTGCAGCGCGAACACGATGAAATCCACCGCTTCCATCTGGAACTCACGCGCAAGCACCTGCAGTCCACGTATTTTGCGCGTATGCAGCTTGGCCGCATGATCGATAAGGCGCTGGCCGAACTGGCCGCCAATTACGTGCGCGAAATTTATGACGGCCTGCGCGCGGTCTGCGTCGCGTCGCGGGACAACAAGCCCATTGGCGACAAGATGATTATGAACGCGGCTTTTCTTATCCAGAAGGCGCGTGAAGCTGAGTTTGACGCAGCCGTGAACCGTGTTGCCCAGAAATACGGCGATCGCCTCAACTTTAAATATACCGGCCCATGGCCGCCTTACAACTTTGTGAACATCCGGCTAAAACTCGAGCGCGGCGAACAAGGGTAAGGACAAAAAATGCTATTAATTGACGACCTTCTCTTCGCGCCCTTTTCCGGATGGAATTTCATTATGCGGACCTTGCTGAAGGTCGCCGAAGAGCAATGGACAGACGACGCGCCGCTCAAGGAAAAACTTCTTCACCTGCAGGTTGAACTGGACGAAGGTTCCATCACGGAAGAACAATATCTTGAGGCTGAGGGGCTCATCCTGCGCGAAATCCGCGAGGTCCAACGGCGCAAGATTGAACTGGCGGGCGGCGATCCTGACCAGTTTGAGAGCGGCATTTCCGGTTCGTCCGTCCAGGAAGGCTCCGGCGCTTCCATCACCTGGGACCCCAACGCGAGCAACGAGTAACACCGGATTCTCTGGGCTTCGCACTTATGGTATTGTTGGCGGCCGTATGGAAACCATAAGCTCGGTTGAAGACCTCGTTCGCTTTGCAGCAAGCGCGTTGGCAGTCCGTGATTGTTGAGCGAGGGATATATTTCGCTGTTCTGGAAAACCCTGACGTTGACGCAGCTTTGTTCGCCCTTCATGCCCCCAAAGGGATCGAATACTTCCATGTATCGCCCTTTGAAATTGAGCAACCGCGCAAGTTTTATCCGGAAATAGTTACTCCACGCATCCGCGTTCAAGAGGGTTGTATTTGTGGTTTGCTCAGATCTGGAGAAGCCGCTCGATCAGGCATTGCCCGCCGATTGGTGTATTGAAACTTTTCGAGTGCCCAGTGACAGGAAATCGCGCCTGCGCTAACTGTACCGACTTGGTTGGCATGCATCTTCCCTGTTTCCTGATATAGATGGCTTGGCGGCTCGCATCCGCTGGATGCATTCTGTCAATCCTATTGCGAATAAACAGGACTTGAGCACCGCAGCTAAGACAGGCGTCTGAAATCGAGTAGACCAACCAAGATCACCCGCCCATAGAGTTCTGCGCCACCAAAAATAAAGAAGGCCGGCATCGCTGCCGGCCTTTTGGTTGAAGGTTTAACTTGTCGGTTAGAAGCTGAAACGCGCTCCGAACTCCGCAATGAACGACCGCGGCAGTGTGCTGCTCGTGGGGTTAATGAAGTTGTTGGGGTTGTTGAATCCAGCGTTGGGCGTTGCATTAGCGTGGGTCGTGGAGTTGAGCGTCGCGACCAGGTTGTCGAATGAATTGCCATAGTTGGCATGGTTGAACAGGTTGAATGTCTGGAAGATCAACTGGAGCTTGCGGTTTTCACCCAGCTTGATGTTCTTGGCCAACCGTGCATCCATGTTAAAGTACGGGTCGCCGCGCAACCCATTGTACGGCGCCAATATGCAGTTTCCGGAGTAGTAGCAGGCAGCTTCCGCTACGTCCAGTCTACCGCTGACAAGCGGCAACGTCGTCGCGGAGAGCAGGTTCTTCGGATCAGCTTTGGTCACGATCAGAGCGCCAGCGTCGCTTCCGCCGCCCAGATTCAACATGTTGTTACTGGAAACCGGCTTGTAGGGTCGTGCTGAACCCGCCTGGAGAATCGGAGATGCTTCCAGACCCCAAGGCAGATGGGCTGTCCCGGCAATCGTAAGATGGTGGCGCTCGTCGTTGAACGCCGGTCCGAACTCAGCTGATGAAAGCGCGTGCTGTGGATCGCGAGGGTAATAACGGAACGAGCCGCCATCTTCGTTATAGCCGACGGCGCGCGCCAGTGTGTAGTTTACGGTGAGGTCTGTCTTGTGGAAGCTACGCTGACGGAAGCTCAGGTTCATGCCGTCGTAACGCGACCGCCCACCAGAGGTTTCGTCACGAACGCTGCCCAGCAAGGGCACGGCAGCAGCGTTAAACGCGGCATCGAGCGGCCGGAAGAAACCACCCGGAGCGCCAGTCCTGCTGAGCGTTGTAATGTTGTTGGGAGTTACAGGAATGTTGGGATCAACGTTAATTGTCTTGTTCTCATGCAAGCTGAGAACGTGAACATACTCGGCTTCGAAAACTGACTTGCTGTTGATTGCCCACGTATACCCACCATTGAACTCCTCGGTTACCGGAGTGCGATAGTTGGGATCCATGAGGCGGCCGATGGAAGTGCCGGGAGCTAAATTATGGGAGGGCGCCGGAATTGTGGGGAGCGGGCTACCTAAATGCCATGCACTCAATGGAATGCCCGTGCCGGGCACCATATCGCTGGCATTGCTGAGTGAGAATGCCGTCTGGAAGATGGTTTGGTTAGCCTGTTGTTCCATGAACAGCGGAATGTTCTGGAACGTATTGTCATAGTACATGCCGAAACCGGCGCGCACAATGTGATTTCCGTGACCGTTCAGGTCATATGCCAAGCCAACACGAGGGCTGAAGCCTTTGCTGTAATCATTGGCTTTTTTCGCCACCAGTGATGCTGCCAGAGGACTGAAAGCGGCTGCCGCCTGGAGTTCCTGGAAGGTGCGGCTTTGGCCGATGTCAGAGCCGCCGATGAAATCAAAATCCTTGTCCCACCGGATTCCCAGGTTTACGGTAAGGCGTTGGCTAACCTTCCAGTCATCCTGGAAATACAGGCCAAGCTGCTTTGCATCTTTGATAATAAATGTGGGGTCACCCACGGCGATGCTCATGCCGCCTCCGCTATTGTTGCCGCCAACGAGCAATCCGGGAGTCTGAAATCCCTGCGGCAATGCCAGGATTTGGCTTGGCAATAGGCTGAAATCAAGCTCCAATGTGGGGTTGAACTCAAAGAATCCGCCCATGACTGGAGTCCAGATGTAGTCAAAACCACCCTTAAACGTGTGCCGGCCAATTGACTTGCTGATGTCATCCTTGAACTGATATTTGCGTTGGATGGATTGTTGCGGAACGTTGGTGTTGGTGCCGAATTGGACGCCTTTGGGGAAGGTGAGAAGAGGCGTACGGGTGCTGCTGTCAATCAGGTTATTCCAGTACTGAAAGCCGAAGGTAAACTGGTTGATCAGGGTCGGGGTCAGCGCGGAGTTGATCGTCAGGTTCGCAACCTGCAGGTGATTGACCGTGAAGTTCCCTTCGGTCAGATCGAAAAAGCCGTTGCTCTGGTCATTCAGGCTGTTGTTGGCCTGTGTGGTCACGGAAAAATAAGCGCTATGCTTGTTGTTGATCGTAAAGTCCAGGCGACCGTTGAGACGGTTCTCAAAGAACGGCGTCGGAACTGTTGCCGTAGGCTGTGCTCCCAGACTAGTTACCAGAGACAATTCCGAGAGTGCAAGCGGTGCCTCGGAAATCGAGGTGTGCTCGCGCTGGCGCTCATAGGCGAAAAACGCGAACAGCTTGTCTTTCTTGATTGGTCCGCCAATGGAGCCGCCAAACCATTGCCGCGAATAGGGAGGATTGGAATTGGTAGTGGTACCGTCCCCGTTTGCCAGCTTTTGGTCTGCATTAAGGGCCTGATCGCGGAAAAAACCGAAGGCCGACCCGTGGAAATTGTTAGAGCCGGATTTGGTGATCACGTTGATGGCCGCGCCCGCCGAACGGCCATTCACCGCCGAGAAGCGCTGTGTGGAAATCTGGAATTCCTGCACGGCTTCCGCGGGAAGCTGCATTACCGGTCCGCCCACCGTGTTGTCCTTGTTGTCCACACCATTCACTGTTACGTTCACGTTGCGTCCGCCATCGCCGTTTACTGACAGGATCGAATAGCGGTTCTTGGTTGGATCATAAGAATCTGCCGCCTTAACACCAGGCGCCAAATACGCCAGGTCGGCGATATCGCGGCCGATCAGCGGCAAGTCCGTGATTTGTTGCGGCGTGATGTTGGTGCTGACGTCGGTTTTCGTCTGGTCGACGAGTGGGGCAGTGGCTGTGACTTCCACTGTCTCACTTACTGCGCCGGGCGTAAGGGTGAAGTTCTGTGTGGCTGTCGATCCCACCAGAATCTCCAGATTTTTGGCTTCCGCAATGGAAAACCCTGGAGCGGACACCTTTACCGTGTACACGCCGGCCTGCAGTGACTCAAAGCGATATTCGCCTGAATCATTGGTCTTGGTGGTGCGGCTGAAGCCGGTGTCTTTGTTCGTCAATGTGACTTCGGCCTTTTGGCCGATCACTGCCTGCGACTTGTCAACGATTGTGCCTTGCAAACGCGCATTGGCTGTCACCTGCGCCATCAGGCTCACTGTACTCAATAGCAAGCACCCTATGATCGCGATGAATGTCCATCGTTTGGTACTCATTTTTGTCTCTCTCCTTGGAGAATGGGGATTATCGGCACATTCTTTTCTCTGTGCCTTTTAGTGCAAGATTTTCTTAGAAAAACACTAGAGCTTTGCCTTGCTTTTACAAAATAGCAAGGCTGTTACCAAACAGCAGCCCCAAAGTGTTCTTTCGTCATGGGTTTTATCTTCAGGACGTATTTACCAGAGCAGGCAATTAAGCAAAATAAAAATGAGAATTTTATACTTAAAAACAAAAATAACTGCATTTACGTTTAATAAAAATGTAGTTTTCGCTCTGCCGGCTATACCTGGATCGCCGACGAGTCGTGGCTTTTTGTAGCCGTGCGGCCCACCGCAACATGGTCCAACACTCCCACAAATTCCATGTTTTGTATTTCACATATGGTTTTCCATGGCATCGTGGGATGAACGGCTTAGAGTTCTGGTCCTTTTTAGGAAATAGGCCACTGTAAGTTGGAAATTGGCCAAGTGCATCGATCTCCAAAAAGTGGGGGATGAATCGGCTTTTATGGCGTAAGCCACTGCTTCCAGGAGACCACGCCCATCTCCGGCTTGGGCTTGCCCTCCAGCATTGCCAGAAACTCCAGAAGATGGCCGTCAGGGTCGTGGAAATAAAGAGATGCAGCC
>DATBCN010000664.1:0-2428 GCA_036270475.1 Candidatus Angelobacter sp.
TTCAAGCTTGCGGCAGCGCACTGGGAGCACGCGCTGGATGAATGGAGCAAATCCGCCCCCGCCGACGTTGACCAGCAGGATGTGGCCCGCGTTACGAAAAAGCTGGAAAACACCAAGGTGAAGCTGGCGCAGCAGACACAAAAGTAGGTAGCAGCCAGCGTTCAGCATTTAGTAAGTTGATCAAGTTAGTAAGTGATCAAGAGACTGAACCGCAGAGGGCGCAGAGAAACCGCGAGAGAGTTGCATGAATGCTCTCTCCGCGTACTTTTGTTGTTGGCCGCGAAGCAAAGCCCGCTATTTTCGAGCGGGCACATTTCAGAAGGCCGCGGCCCCCGGAGCCGTGTTTCCGGAGGCACCCATCAAGCCCATCATGTGCTCAATGTCAAAAGCCTCCTTGCGCACCCGCTGATCGTAGTAAACCAGCGTGAGCGCGATGGCGGTGATGGGGCCAAGCAATATGCGGCTGATGGTGCCGATTACTGACTGCAACACCTGCCGGGTCCCGATGCCGACGCCGCTTGAAGCCAGGGCTGCAATGCCCAGACCCAAAGCAAAGGTCAAACAAATCACAAAGAAACTGGCGAGGAAATAGACCACGATGACGCGGCCCACGGACCCCTTGGTCAGGTCCGAGCTTCTGCTCAATGCCTGGCCGGTGCCAATGTTTTCCAGCACTACGGCAGGAATGGCAATGCCGTATACTCCGGCCCAATAGATTCCGGGGACGAAGCACAATAAGAATCCAACGCCAACAATCAGCCCAACAACAAAAGAGACAAAGAACACGCGGAGGGCCTTGGCGCCTACCCGCGAATAGCAGGCCCCTATGCTGGTGGGAGTTTCCAGGTAGACATCCGAGACGCCGAACGTGGTTGCCGCCGTCACAATGGACGAAACGACGATGGAGGCAAAGACGGTGCCCAGGCCGGCGAGCACGGCTGCGACACCAAGGCCTTTTGCGCTATTGATGGCAAGCTGGGTATAGACAAGCTGGAGCAGGAGCAAGGCAATATTCGGAATGGCGCTAATGCCGACGAACAATACGAAGTTCCGCCGGTAGATATTGAAGGTTTCATCAAGCAACTGGCCAAGCGAAAGCGGACGAAGTGTGCGCGGCATCATCTCTCCGAAATCTGAAGCTGTGGGATTAGGCGAAACGTATTGTACCCAGATAGGAGGTCAAGTAGGTACATATTTGTGCCTGCCGCAGATAGTCCGCAAAAGCCAGGGTGGACTTTTAGCATCCGAAGCGTCCGATGGCTTTCCCATTAAACCGGCCATGGATTTGCATAAGCAGCCGCGCGCGTTAAATATCCAGCATGATCCAAGCCGGAGCGTGATCACTGGCGTTTACCTCGCCGCGCACCCATCGATCGACACCGCCGTCCACGAGCCGCTGCGGCAACTTTGGCGAGAGCAGGAAGTGGTCAAGCCGCATGCCCTTGTTGGCCGGCCAGCGCTCGCGTTTGTAGTCCCAGAATGTCCAGAGCGGGCCGTTTGGGTGCAACTTCCGCAGAGCGTCAGTCCAGCCCTGGGCCAGCAATCGCGCAAAGGCCTGGCGGCTTTCAGGCTGAATCAGCGCATTGTGGTCGAGGGACCGCGTTGGATAAATATCCTGTACGGTTGGCACAACGTTGTAATCGCCCGCCAATATGACGGGCGCACCGGTTGCCATGAGCGCGGCGGCATGGGTAATCAAGCGTTCAAACCAAGCCAGCTTGAAATTGAACTTTGGGCCCGGCTGTGGATTGCCATTGGGGAGGTAGATAGAGGTGACCAGGACCCCGTTGACAGCCGCCTCAATGTAGCGTGCCTGGCGATCTTCAGGGCTGCCGGGCAGGGTTGAGCGGGTCAGCACAGGAGCGTGGCCTCGCGCCAATATCGCTACGCCGTTCCATGAGCGCTCGCCCTGCCAGACGGCTTCATAGCCGAGAGAGCGAAGGGCATGCGCGGGAAATGCATTGTGTTCGGCTTTGAGTTCCTGCAGGCAAACCACGTCCGGCGCGGCTTTGGCGAGCCAAGACAAAAGGTTCTCCAGGCGTTTGTTGATGTCGTTAATGTTGAAGGTGGCGACTTTCATTCGACGAAACAGCTTACCGTTGATCCGGCGCCGTGAATCCCTTCCAATGTTTAGTGCAGTCTTTAATTCCCCAATCTAAGTTACACTTTCTTCATGCTTGCGCCTTATGCGTTGCGTGCCGAAGAAAGCCGGGGACGCCGCTATCCCGAGCCGGCACATCCGTACCGCAATGATTTTCAGCGTGACCGCGACCGCGTGGTTTACTCACGGGCCTTCCGCCGGCTGGAGAATAAGACACAAGTTTTTACCCGCAGGCGCTCTGACCATTTTCGCAACCGGCTCACGCACACCATTGAAGTAGCGCAGATTTCCCGCACCATTGCCGCCGAGTTGCAATTGAATGAAGAT
>DATBCN010000665.1:0-1625 GCA_036270475.1 Candidatus Angelobacter sp.
CTTTTTCAACGTAGTCTGGCAGCCTGTCTCTTTGCGGACATTCGTCGCTTGCCCCGCTTGATGCTTTTGCCTTGGCGTCAGTCAGCAGAAAAACCGTGTTTTCACCCCGCCACAAGCGCTCAAACGAGGCGTTGTTATCAAAGATCGGCGGTGCGTCCGGAAATTTTGATCCATACCAGATGTTATTGCAGCGTCCATTCAGTATGCGGATCTGGCGATGCGCGTAGTAGTTCACGCTGGAAGCGGCTTCATAATCGCCATTGTCTTCAATGATTGCCCCCGGTTTCCAATTCCGCTCAATCGCCTCTGCCAGCACTTTCGACGAGAGCACTGGAGAAAAAATCACCAGCCCCTGATGCGCCGCATAGAGCAGCACCATGGTCATCACTGTCAGGGCCATATTTGCCGCAAACGCGCGATTGCGGCGGCGCAAGATTAGAGCGGAAATTGTTCCCAGCGCAAATGCGAATCCCGCAGCCAGCAGCGGAATCTTGAATGCGCCCATCGCCTGCGGCGTGAGGTCAAGAATGTGTCCAAAAGAAAGCGCGTAGTCCTGCGGGTTCTTTTTGAGCAGCTCGGCAATGTCGTAATTCGGCGGTGGAACCTGTGCTTTCCACGCCAGCCCAACGCAAACCATGCAGACCGTCACGCCCACCACGGCCAGCACCATGGATGAAATTTTTCCGCTGCGCCGCTCCGGACTGTCATTTGCCGACGCTGATTCCCGCGCCAGCCATCCGCCCAGCAGCAGCGCCACTCCAGGCAGGCCGGGCAATACGTAATATTCCTGCCGGCTGGAAAAGCTGAAAAACAGCAGGATCAAAAGCGGCCACAGCGCAAAAACCAGTGTGCGGCGTTGTTGCGCGTTCAGTCCATCACGGAACGCGGCCAGCTTTACCGGCGCCTGCCGAATTGCCTGGACGATGAACGCCGTCCATGGCATCAACCAGACCAGCATCAAGCCCCAGAACAGCCACAGCGGCACCGTGTCGTAATCGGCAGGAAAGCGTTTCTTCAGGAAGCGCAGGAAATGCTCATTGACAAAGTAAAACCAGAAAAATCCGCGCGCCTCACCCTGCGCCGGATTACGAAATCCGGCCAGCAGATGCCACGGTGCGGCGATCAGCAGAAAGACCAGAAAGCTTGAAAACAGCCGTAGCCGCAGCAGGTGGCGGAGATTTTTCGTGAGCAGCAGATAAATAAAAATCGTACCGACGGGAAAGACCAATCCAATCAATCCCTTGGTCAGGACGTTCAGCGCCATCGTCGCCGCCAGCCCCCAGCAGACCCAAAGCGACGGCTGCTCGCCTCGTTCGCTCTGCTCCCCAGAAGTTTGTTCTAAAGATATGAGAAAGAAATCAAATCCCATGGCCAGCCAAAGCGCTACCAGCATTTCCGGGATCATGAACCGCGTATAGATAAACGGCCCAAATCCTGTGGCCAGCGCCAACGCCGCGTAAAGGCCGCCTTCGTCCCCATAAAATCTGCGCCCGATTCGATAGACCACCAGCAGCAGCGCCAGCATGCCCAGCGCAATCGGCAGCCGCGCTGACCAGTCATGCACACCAAAAATCTTGTAGCTCGCGGCTACAAGCCAATACATGAGCGGCGCTTTTTCCAGGTAG
>DATBCN010000666.1:0-2188 GCA_036270475.1 Candidatus Angelobacter sp.
CCTGACTCTGTGGAGAATCCTCCACATAACGCTACATCGAATCTCTTTTCTCTTGGCGTCCGTCGCGTCCTTTGCGGTAAACGATCTGGAGTAAAAAACATGCAGGCGGCCCGTAGCCGCCTGCAGTGAAATGCCCGACTGGGAGAGGGCTTTGCCCATGTCCTTAAAAAATCGGTCGAGCGCAGCCAACTAATTATCTTCGTAGTGATCCAAGGCGCCGCGCACGTCCGCAGAGCACTACTGCATTGGCTGTCCGGAGCCAGCTTTAGCCGTTCCGGATTTTTCCGCCCCGGCTGCGTCTTTATCTTGCGCGCCGCTTTGCCGCTCAAGAAAACTCATTAAATCAGCCACATCCTCTTTCGTAAGCCGCGTATTCGGCATATTGACCTGGTTATATTTCTTGTAGAGGGCAAGGGCGATGGGGTCTTTTTCCGCCACCATCTTATCTGGCGTTGCGATGAAGCGCGCAAGCCATGCGTGGTCGCGCACGTTGGTCACACCCTGCAGGTCCGGGCCAATCTTGTCGCCGTGGCCAATGGTGTGACATGCGGCGCACTGGCTGCCAAAAACATAACGGCCTTTGTCGCTGATGTCGACGCGGGGCGCCTGATCGTAGGTCGCCTTGGTGGCCGCGGCCTGGGCGTTTTGCGCATTTTGCGCGCTTTGCTCGGATTTCCAGTTATCGAGCCAGCCGGTAATCATGTTAACCAGAAAGCGTGGATTGTCAGTGGCGGAGTTGCGTATCCACTGGCCACCCGGCTCGTCGCCGATCAAAACGCTGGGCGTATGACCATCGCGATCACTGGGATCAGGTTCGCTGTAAAGTCCAAGTTTTTTGGAAACAAGATCGATGTCTTCCTTCTTGCCGGTCAGAAATGTCCAGCCAGGGCCGGCATGGTATTTTGCCGCATACTCCCGGAGCACTTTCGGCGTGTCATGCGAGGGATCGATGCTGATGGAATAGAAAAAAATATCTTTGCCCACCCGGTCACCCAGCATTTTTTGCACCTGGGCCAGACGCGCGGTTTCCAGCGGGCATGCATCCACGCAGTGCGTGTAAATCATGTCAATCACAACGATCTTGCCTTTGAGCAGATCGTCATAAAAATGCACTTGCTTCCCGTCCTGCGTGGTCAGGGTAACGTTTGGGAAATAGTTTGCGCCCCAGCGGCTATCAGCCACCGCGGGCGTGGAGCTTGCCGTAATCAAAAGAACAGCGGTAAGAAATATGGCGGCGCCTGCCGCAGAACCAAAGTATGTCCGTCGCATGGTGTTGACTCCTTGCTGCCTGCTTTTCCCCGGAGAATTTGAGTGGGTCTGGCGGCCCGCATCTTGCGCTGCGGGCCGCCAGCCTGGTTAGTTTGTGACTCCCGCCGCTTTAGAACGCGGTTGGAGCAATATCATCCGGTGCGATGAAGGTGACGCCCTGCGCTTTGCAGACCGGCGTCGGGAGCGGAGACAGGAACGGTGTTCCTCCGCCGTTGATCTCCCAACGAACAAGCATGGCGTTGTCTTCGTGGACGGTGTTGTGGCAGTGCTCCATGAACATGCCGCCCCAATCGCGGAACTGCATGGTGATGGTGATGCTTCCGCCCGGACGCAGACGATATACGTCTTTGCGACCCTGTTCCCAAGCGGGAACCGGTACGGGATTGCCTGCCCCATCGGCGCGAGAGAGGACCTGGCCTTCTTCAAAGTGGATGTGGATGGGATGGTCCCAACCGGCGCCCACGTTCTTAAGGGTCCAGATTTCACGGGTACCAAACTTCGGCGCAGCAGAGATGCGGCCGAAGCTGGCGTTCAGAGTTGGCCCACCGTCTGTCCGCACACCCCACTGGCCTGTTTGATTGCCGGCTCCAGTGATGAATGAGGTATCAGCGTTGGTGAGCGGCTGTGAAGCACCGGCACCGAACTCAAACGTGCGCTGGCGGGCTACAGGAATGCTGGACAGGTCAGGGTTCGGAATCATCGTATCGGGCACCTGGCTCAGATCAGGAGTTGCCGGGTTGCGCACGATGCGGAATTCCAGGAACTTGCCAACGCAAGGATCGGCAGACTTTCCGCCCAACGCATCCGCCAAGGTGCGGTCCTTCGCCGGCTTCTTGCCATCCTGGTGTTCGCAAACGTTCACCATCCAGACTTTGTCGCCGATGTTGTAACGGGAGAAGTCAATGACCCAGTCATAGCG
>DATBCN010000667.1:0-3600 GCA_036270475.1 Candidatus Angelobacter sp.
GATCATCAGCAAGGATGTCGGTTCGGTTTCCGCCTTCAGTCCAGTCAACCAATACGGAATGCCCTGGTTCTTCTCCGAGGTGGGCTGGATCTCGCTCAACGAAGCTCTCAACCAGTATCGGTCCAGCCGGACCAATACCCAGGACAACGAAATGCTTCGTTCCAAATCCAATATGAGTCCGCTGCGCAGCGGTATTTGCTCGGTCTCATTTGAAAACTGGATGCTGGTTGGAGTGCCTTCGGGTTCCCGGTTTAACCGGCATACTTGGGTCATGGATGGTGCACCAATGTCGCTTCTGTCCAGCCAAGCTGGAGCCTGCTGGGCCGGGATTTGGACCGGCACTTTCCCGGTGCAGTATGCGACCGGCGAGGTGCAGGATGTCCCGCGCTGTTTTGAGCTGGCTTACTCCTGTAGTCCGGCTACAGCTACGGACGGCTCTCAAAGCCATATTCAGCTCTGGGAAGACTTCGTTGAGCCGCGGGCTGATCACAATGACACCGCGATTGCTTGCAGCTGGGAGACCAAGATCTTTGAGGTAAGCCAGACCGGCGAACTATCCCGGTTCAAATATGCCGAGTTCGATGCGGTTGAGCTAACCGGCGAAGTCTTTGTCCAGATCTATTACGCACCGATCAAGGGACACTATCGCAAAATCTACGAGGTTCATTTACAAGCCGAGATCGGGATGCCGGGCAACGACAATTACCCGGTTCTTTCTTACAATGGTACGGCGACTGACACGATCCTCGACTCCTTTAAACCGCAGGCGCGCACCGTGCGGGTGCCCGAGATCTCCGGCTCCATCGATGAGAAGGACGCCTGCGCCGATACCTGCGGTATTGAGAGTGAGTACGAGCACAATGTCGATAAAGGTTTTCAACTTTTGATTAACTGGCAGGGCCAAATGGGCATCCGCGAGCTGCGGCTTTTTGTTGAGCCCTATGCGCAGCCGGGCATTGGCGCCTGCACCCCCGATGAGACCACTGAAACCAATATTGTCTCCGCTATCGGTTGTTTGCCGCCGCCGGTCACTTGCAATTTCGACGTCCCATGAAAGCGCGCATTTTCGAACCATTTCAAAAGGTCTGGACTCCTCGCACACCGGATTCCAATTATGATTCCCTTGGTGCTCCATTGCCACCGCCGGTGGTTATGGTGCCACTGTTAGTCGCCTCAATCGGCACCGGCGTGATCTTTGAGCGGGGACTTTATGTATCGCCGATCCAATCGCGGAGCGCATCGGCTTCAAGTGGTGTTGGGCTGACATTGCACAGCGCGACTTATACCAAACCGGCGGCAACCGCCGCCCAGGCAATGAGCCCGGCAGCATTGTCATGAGGAAGAACCTACACGCGTCTTTAGACGGCCGAGTCCGAGTCCAAGTGCTCAGACCAGACGGTCGCACCGTGCAAGACTCCCATTGGCGACCGGGCTATTGGCAAAAGAATCTCATCCTCGATCAGGGCCTCAATAAAGTCGCAACCGTCCAGTTTAACCAGCTTTTTGCCGCTTGTGCGATTGGCACCGACACCTCGCCTACCACGATTCGTCCGACCGCGACGGCGACCGTTAATGGAAACGTCTTAACGGCGAGCGCGGCCACTTTCTCTAGCGCCGATCTGGATAGCGATGTGCACTTTGATAACGGGGCTTATTTCAAGATTCAGTCGATTACCAGCCCCACCGTGGTGACGCTCTTTACCAGCGGCACCGTATCGACCGCAACCGCGTTCACAATTCTGCGCACTAACCAGACCATTCTTGGTAATGAGATTAAGCGCACGGTCACTTGTCTGCAGGTGCCCAATGCTAATCGGACTATTGATAACACCGGGACCCTGGTCTTTCAGCGGACCTTTATTTTTCCGCCAGAGACTACCACGATCACATATACTGAGATCGGCTTCAGTGACATCTCTACCCCTGGCGCCAATCTGTTTAGCCGGATCCTCCTGGCCGCGCCGGTTACCGTCAGTGGCCCGGTCGCCGAGCTGGGCGGCCAGCAGCTTCAGGTCACCTATCAGCTCTCGATCGGCTTTGATTATGGCAGGGGCTCTGGGATCTTCTTCTCCGGCTCAACGCCAACAAATATCGCTATCACCGGGCTGCCAATTAATTACCCGATCTGGCAATATGAGGCCTCTCCGCTCTTTCCAGGCAAGCTGGAGATCACCTGCGCGCCGCCAATTCCATCGCTCGTCGGCCAGAAAGTCGTCGTCAGCGGCTCAAGTAATGCCGCCTATAATGGCACTTGGACTATTCTCGAGACCCATCAGATCATCGACAACACCAAAGGGCCTTCCAGCGTTCTGGCCCTCAATGTGCCGTATACGACCTCTCCGACTATTACGGCTAGTGATCAGGTTACGACCGTGATGACAGGGAGTTTTTTCCGGCCTTGCTATGGCGTTTTTTGGGTCGGTCCAACTGGCGGCAGTGTCGGGCCACCCCATCCGGCCGACGTGTTTTGGGGCTATGGCGAGCCGTCCTTGGCCGGGCAAGCCTGGGTGGCTAGCGACAGTGCTTTGACCCTGGGTAGCAACGGCACTCCAAAGCGGGCGCTTAGTCCGACTTTTGCCGCCTGTCAGCTGAGTCCATACACCCAAAACAACTTCTACCGTGACCAGACCGCACTGTTCACTATTGCCGATAACAATCCGATCAGTTCATTCGGTTATGGATTGGCGGATCTGACCAATCAAATTGAGACCTGGGCTTTCGATTCTCCTCATGCTCTGGGTGCTAACTCCCAACTCCAACTTGTGTTCCGCTTCTCTTGGAACCGCACCAGTTTTTAAGCCATGGCCGTCCCCCTACCAGTCGTCATCACCGCAGGCGCGCTTCCGCTGGGATTTAAGGGCAACTTGCAACAGACCCTGAACGCTTTTGCTGACGCATTGAGCGCGAGCGTGGAAGCGACATTTTTGACTGGCCAGATCGGCGGCAGCCCGCCAACGCATGATATTGGTCCATGGGCCACCGGCCAAAATAACAGTGAATGGTGGTTCTGGGATCCGGTAAGCGGTCAATATCAGCCCAGCGAACAAGGCGTTCCGGTCGGTACAATTGTATTGTGGGGCGGCAATACCCAGCCGGGAAACGGCAGATGGCTCCCGTGCAACGGTGCGGCCGTCTCACGCCAGCTCTACAGTCGCCTTTATCAGGCCATTGGGCTGACCTGGGGCGCAGGAGACGGCGCCACAACCTTTAATTTGCCGCCGGGCGGTGTGTTCTTCATCAATCAGTACAATTTTGCCCCTGATGCCACGGTTGCGGCCGTGCCGGGCTATCCTGCCAGCGGCGTCAACGGACGCGGCGGCGCCCAGACAAACAAGATCGCGACGGCAAACCTGCCTGGGATGAAAATCACCACCCCGTTTCTGTTGCCAAGTTTCGGCAGCGGCAACCAGGGCGGCTACTCGATTCCTAACATGCAGCCGGATGGTTCCGGACCGCCTAACCATTACGATTATCAAGTCCGAGACCAGGGTGGCGTTCCGCTAGGCGGCCAAAACAATCCTATGTCAGTTATGCCGCCTTATTGCGGCGCCAATTACATCATCAAATGGCAATGACCCAAAAGAAAGCGCGCTACCAGAT
>DATBCN010000668.1:0-7630 GCA_036270475.1 Candidatus Angelobacter sp.
GCCATCAGCTCTATGGACCCGGCGCGCGCCCTGGCCATGCTCGATGCCATCCTCTCCAGCGGTGACGGCGAAGAGGCCGCCATAGGCCATCTCTATATGCTGGCCCGCACCTTCCGCCAGATGCTGGTGATACTGGAAAAAAACGTTCGTGACTCGCGCGCTATTTGGCAAGCGCTGTGGCAGGGCTTCCGTCTGCCTCCGTTTGCGGCGGAAGACGTGATCCGACAGGCGCGGCGATATAAATCCCGCCGCGAACTTACCCGGGCGCTGCGGCTGATTGCCCGCGCCGATCTGGCCTTGCGATCGAACGCCCCCAGCAAACGGCTGGTGCTGGAAAACCTGGTGATGCAGCTTTGCGAAGAACCCAAGCTCACACCCTCATTGTGGCAGCAGGAAGAGCTGCCGGTTTGATCTTTTAATTCTGTTATTCTGTGCTTTGTCCGCCTTCCAAATCGTCCGGCGTCCTGATTGCATACGAGTCCCAAGCAAAGCACTTTCCCTACGGCCGATTCTGCGTTACAACTTGATTTATGACCCACCAGCAACTTGTCCGTCTGGCCGAGCAGTGGCTTCGCGGCAAATATCGTTGCGGCATTGTGCTCTCTGAGCAATCCTGCGCCAGCGGTGAGACGCCGGATGTGATCGCCTGGAAAGGCGCATGCCGCTCCGTGATTGTGGAATGCAAGATCTCGCGTACTGACTTTTTTGCCGACCGGGAAAAGCCTTTCCGGAAAAATCCCGAGCTGGCCATGGGCTGCGAACGTTTCTATCTTGTGCCGCAGGGCCTTATCGCAGCGGAGGAACTGCCCCGGAAATGGGGGCTGCTGGAGTGCAAAGCCCGCGAGGTCCGCATGACCGTGAAACCGTGCCGCCAGAGCCAGCGCGGTGAAGCCGGCCTGATGCGCGAGATGAACCTGCTGCTGGCCAGCCTGCGCCGCGTGGAAGTCCGCATTGAACCGCAGACCATTACCGACTTCCTCAAATGGAAAAACCGGCTCATGGAATACAACGGCGGACGATTGCCGGAAGGAATCGCACCCCCTGAGGCCGAGCCCAACGTCCACCTGGCCTGATCTTTTTTCTTATATCCAACCTTTAGGCTTCAGCAAGGTTGCTGAAGGCAGGACAATGCTGTAATATCTTGGTTGATGTTACTTTCTGTCTCCAACATGGCCATGTGCTGTCGCGCAATGGCTATGTGTGTGTTCACGCCGAGGCAGAAGGGTTCATAGCAAGTCTTTATTCAGCAATCATGGACCCGCTGCCTGAAGCAGCGGGTTTTGTTTTGGGCGAAAATTCCGCCGCAGAACCAGCCCCAGAAGAATTCAGGGGATTTAGGAGAATTGAAGATGAGCACGAACCTGCGCTATGAGTTGCGCTGTCGCGAATGCCAGACCCGATGGGGAAACCAGCCGATTTCCTTCTGTCAGAGCTGTTTCGCTCCGCTGGAAGTGGCCTATGACTGGGACCGCATTCGCAAAGAGATCAACAAAGATGAGATTGCACGGCGTCCTACAAACCTGTGGCGCTACCGGGAGCTGTTGCCGCTGCCGGAGCAATACGATTCGAGCACACCTGCCGGGTTTACTCCGATGGTTAAAGCAGCGAAGCTAGGTGAAAAGCTCCGCAGCCGCTCGGTCTACATCAAGAATGACGCTGTCTGCTTCCCTACGCTTAGCTTCAAGGACCGCGTGGTCGCGGTGGCGCTCACGCAGGCGCGGGCTTTCGGCTTTGATGTTGTCAGTTGTTCCTCTACCGGCAATCTGGCCAATGCCGTTGCCGCACAGGCCGCTCGCGCGGGATTGAAGGCCTGCATCTTTATCCCCGCCGATCTTGAAGCGGCCAAGGTCTTGGGCACACAGGTCTACGGCGCGCAGATCGTCCGCATTGACGGCAACTATGACCATGTAAACCGCCTCTGCTCGCAAATCGCGGACAAGCATCGCTGGGGCTTCGTGAACGTGAATCTGCGCCCGTACTACGCTGAGGGATCAAAGACCGTGGGCTATGAAATCGCCGAACAACTCGGCTGGCGGCTTCCGGACAATGTTGTGGTGCCGATGGCCGGAGGATCGCTGATCACGAAAATATATAAAGCATTCACGGAGTTGATAGAGCTTGGACTGGTGGAAGATAAGCCGGTCAAGTTCTTTGGAGCGCAAGCCACCGGCTGCAGCCCAATCAGCGCGGCCGTCAAAGCCGGACGCAATGAGATTGAGCCACAGAAGCCGCAGACCATCGCGCGCTCACTTGCCATCGGCAACCCGGCGGACGGTTTCTATGCGGCCAAGACCATCCTGGGCACCGGCGGATGGGCCGAGGACGCGTCTGATCCTGAGATTGTTGACGGCATGGCTCTGCTGGCTGAAACAGAAGGCGTTTTTACTGAAACCGCCGGCGGCGTGACCGTTGCCGCGGCACGAAAGCTATTCGCTCAGGGACGCATACGCCCGGACGAGACCACCGTGCTTTGCATTACCGGCAACGGCCTTAAAACCACTGACGCACTGGCAGGACGGTTTGAAGCCGTGGAGCCGATCGCGCCCAAGCTGGCCGCATTCGAGCAATATCTGGAAAACCAATTCGCCGCCACACCCGCGGCAGGACGAGGAGCCGCCTAACATGCCCACGAGCGTAAAAGTTTCCCTACCGAGCGCATTCCGCCGCCACACCGAAGGCGCCGACCATTATGATTGCGCCGCTGCCGACCTTACCGGCCTTTTGGATTCCCTGGGCGGCCGCTTTCCTGAACTGAAGCCACACCTGCGCGACGAACAGGGCAACGTGCGCCGCTTCCTGAATATTTACGTGAACGATGAAGATATTCGCTTTCTGGGCAAGGACTACTAGTTCAAGGCAGGCGATGAGGTTACGCTGGTGCCGTCGATCGCCGGGGGGTAGCACCGGGGCACTTTCTTGAAATCCCAAAGCGTAGCGAGAAGGCCCTAATCACAACAAGGCTTTCAGGCGGGAATACTAATCAGCGCTCTTTGAGCGGCCCTGGAATTCGCCATAGCTGTATGGATCTCTCGTTTCGCTCGAGATTTCAGAGAAAGCTGCATTTGAGACTACAGAAAAATCGCTGCTCCGGGGTAGATGTTCTCTCGCCACTTTGCCCACCAGCAATAGCGCAGGCGCAGCCACTCCTTTCACCGCAGACAAATCACGGAGCAACAGATGCCGCACCTCCTGGTTCGTCCGCCCTGCATTGGACACAACGGCGCAGGGCGTGCCGGAATCCAGGCCTGAATCAATCAGTTCCCGTGACGTGCGCGCGTAATCCGGCCCCGGCATGTAGATGGCAAAGGTTGTGCGCGCGGGATTGAACATGGTTTGGTAAAGGCCTTCATCGCGGGCATTGTGGGCCGTTATGGTGACGATTGCGGAAGCCGAACGCCGGTGTGTGAGCGTAATGTTTGCCGCTGCCGCGGCTGCGCTGGCGGCGGTTACACCCGGCACAATTTCAAAAGCGATGCCGGCCCGTTGCAAGGCTTCCAGTTCTTCTCCCAGCCGCCCAAACACAGCCGGATCACCGGATTTTAGACGGACCACGGTCTCATGTACGCCGGCGCACCACACCATGAGCGCGTTGATCTGCTCCTGGGTACGGCTGCGTTGGCCGCAGCGCTTGCCCACATTGATGATTTCAGCCGTTGGCGGGCAGAGAGCAAGAATTTCCTGGGGCACCAGATCGTCATGCAACACAACCCGCGCTTCGCGCAGGAGTGCGGCGGCGCGAAGCGTGAGCAGGTCGGCTGCTCCCGGCCCCGCGCCTACCAGATAGACTTTTCCAGGCATGATTACGCGCTTTTCTGCTGGCTCACCGGCCCGCTTTCCCACTCTTCCACCGCTTCCACCAGGCGATGCAACAACTGTTCAGCGTTGCCGATCATGTTGAGCCCTTCATGCTGATGCTCTCTCAACGCGCGCTTCAATTTGGTTTCCAGGTCTGCTTTTCTCAAGTGGTCCATGGTTCCCTCCCGTGTTTTGTTTTACTGCTTGATCTGAAGTCTGTTTTAAAGCCGGGTTTGCCCTCTGGTTTGAGAATTTTCCCGGCTTGCAATGCGCCAGCAGCATCAACAGCTCTTTCCGCCTTTCGCTGCGCGGCAGCGCATTGCGGACCGCGTCGCGCATGCGTCCCAGCCAGCCAGTCCATGATTCATACTCCGGGCCAAATTCCTGCTCCAGATTCTTGCGTACCTGCTGGCTCAGAGCCGGACTGTTGCCGCCCGTGGAGATGGCAATCTGGAACTCGCCACGGCTGACCACAGCCGGAGCATAAAAATCACAATAACCCGGATCATCCACGGCGTTCGCCAGCGCCCCAAATTCGCGGGCTTCCTTGTAGACCGCGCGGTTCGTCTCTTCAGAGTCAGTGCAGGAGATTACCAGAAAGTAGCCGCGAGTCATTCCTGGCTGAAATTCCCGTCCAACATACTTGACCCGGCCTTGATGCGCCCATAGCCGGATGCGCGGCGTAATTTGCGGCGAGATCACGGTAACGTCAGTCGCCGAGCGCAACACAGCTTCAATTTTTTGTTCGGCAATCAAGCCGCCGCCCACGATCAGCACCCTGTGCCCTTCGAGTTTTAGAAAAATCGGATACAGCGACATAACGTTTCCTTTCAGCCCTCCAGCCCGTGCGGCACCCTGCCGGGCGAGGGATCGCGCAGGACCGGTGCTAACACCTGACCAGCGAGGAAAGCGCGCAACGTTGCTTCCGAGTGGCGCGCAAAAAACTGGCGCAGATTTTCCCCTGGGTGGCGCTCGTCAAGATAACTGCGCAATAGGCGCTCAATCGCGTCCGGCGCTTCTTGAGCGGTGCAGCGATAGCCGACCGCCCGTCCAAAACCAGCGTGCTCACCCACTGCGCCGCCCAGACAGAAATAATATGCGTCCTGGATGCGGCCATCCACTTTCAGCTTCTTGCCTTCCAGTCCGATGTCGGCGATGCGATGCTGGCCGCAACTATTCGGGCAGCCGGTTACGTTCAGCTTGAGTTGCTGGTCAAACTCCGGCAGGCGGTCTTCCAGCTCTTCTACCAGCCAGCGGGTAAAGGCCTTGGTTTCAGTAATGGCCAGCTTGCAGAATTCACTGCCGGTGCAAGCCACAGCGCCGCGCCAGAAAGCGGACGCGGCAACGTGCAGTCCGGCTGTTTCCAGGCCAAGCACCACCGCGGCGGTCTTCTCGCGCGGCACGTTTACAATCACCAGGTTCTGTGTGTTTGTAGTGCGGAGATCGCTGCTCCCGTAACGCTCCGCCAGATCGGCTGCGGTGCGCAACTGTTGCGGCGTGACGCGTCCACGCAAAACCGACGCGCCTACGTAAAACAATCCAGCCTGCTTCTGCGGGTGAACGCCCACATGGTCACGGAACACATCATCCGGCGCCACTTCAGGAACGCCAGGGTCCAACTTGTACCCCAGCTTTTTTTCAACTGCCTGCAAAAAAGATTCCGCAGTCCAGCCATGCTGGAGAAATAAATACTTCAGCCGGGCGCGTTCACGGTTTTCCCGCAGGACATCGGCTTCACGAAACAATTCACTCACCGCCCGGGTGACTGGAATGACCTGCTGCCAGCGCACAAACGCGTTGAGCCGCACGGCGAGGTGCGGTTCCGTGGAAAGTCCGCCGGCTACGCGTAGGGAAAATCCAACTTCTCTTTTACCCGCCTGCTCGCGGACAACAGGCGTAAAAGCCAGATCGTTGATTTCAGGATAGGCACACCAATCCGGGCAGCCGCTGATGCTGATTTTGTACTTGCGCGGCAGATTGTAAAAATCAGGATTGTTGACCAGCAACTTCGTCACTTCATCCACCAGCGGCGATGCGTCACAAAGTTCATGCGCGTCCAGCCCGGCCAATGGGCATCCTGTGATGTTTCTGGTGACGTCGCCGCACGTCGCCATGGAAGTGAGCCCCGCATCAAAGAGCGTTTGCAGGACTTCAGGAAGGTCCTTGATGGTGATCCAATGCAGTTGGATATTCTGGCGCACCGTGATGTCCGCGATGCCGCCAGCGTATTTCTCCGCCAGCCCGGCAATCGCGCGCAACTGCGGCGCAGTGATAAAGCCGTTGGACAAGCGAATGCGCAGCATGAAGTACGGTGTGGCACGGCCTTCACCACCAATCCCGCCAACGGCCCCTCCGCCATCGCCCTGCGTATACACGCCCCACCAGCGAAAATAAGTCTTGATCCATGCGTCAGGAACCGCCGTCAGCCCGTTCCGGGCAAACTCACGGATTTCCTCAAAACACTCCAGCGGGTTCTTCTCGCGCTTGAGACGTTCCGCTCGCTGGGCTTTGGTTTCTTTCACCGGTATGGCCACTTCTGTGTTCATCATTCCTCGCGAAAACTGCTCGAGTCGGCTAAAAAGCAAAAAGCCCATCGCCTGCTCTGGCGATGGGCCTGTTTCCTAAACTTTTAATGCAAATTAGGTAGCAGTTTCTCCCGCCAGAGATACGCCGGTCGCTTTGCGACAACACATACACATAGCTTGGCAGATAATTCGCATACAAGAAAGGTAAATGGCGCGGCGCGGACTGTCAAGAATTTACCGGGATTAACAGCGCTAAAAATATCATTCCAAAATGAATCCTGGCCAGGCAGACAATCATCGGCTGCATCAGTCAAAATTATATGCAGCCTGCAATCCGCGGAACTTGACAGCGCCTGTAAGCCATTTGGATGTTGCCTGAATAGTATCTTGCTTATAGTTCAACCGTAAGGATATGGTTAGGAAATATGACAATCAAGGACAGGCATAAAGATCATTTCGCCGGCATATTGATAATTCTTACATTTGGTCTCGCCGCCCTTTTTGCCACTGGCTGCACCACCGGACACAACGTTGTGGGCGGAGGCACGCCGACGCCAACTCCCGTCGCCGGCGCCAGAATGCTGGTCTCTGACAATTCGTCAGGCACGGTCAATGTTGTGAATGCAACAACCGATGTGATTACGCATACCATTGCCGTCCTGTCACCGGGCAAGATGGTCAGCGCCGGCGGAACCACGTTAATTCAGAGCACCATTGCCGCTTCGGTTTCCATCTTTGATAACGCCACTGAAACCATCCGATTTACTGTCCCCCTTTCTGGCCTGCCCGTGGATGTGGCCATTACTCCAGACGGAAAAACCGGATGGGTTGCGGTGGGCAATGGAACGGTGCAAAGCATCAATACCACCACGGGAGCAATCACCGGCACCAACACGATTGCTGGCGTGCAGCGTATTGTGATCGGCCCCCAGGGGACCACAGTTTTGGCTTTCAATGACACTGTCTCCAACAACTTCGTGGTGATCTTGCCCTCACCCTTGAGCCCTACAACCATCACGAATGTGGCCCTCGACCATCCTGCGAATGGCGTTTTTGTAGTGGACGATCAGCATTTCCTGGTAATGAACTGTGGAATCGAGTGCGGCGGAACACAAGCAAACGTTGTTGGGGTTAGTCTGACCAGCACCGGCGCCTCAACCTTAACTTCGCCACTCACGCTTTCCGGAGCGACTGTGGGCCTGTTAAGCGGCATCACGGCATTCATTGCAGGATCACCCGCAACCGGACTTAACGCAGGAACTTTGCAGGTGGTAAACAGTTCAGCGCTGACGGCCGGTGCCTCCATCCAC
>DATBCN010000669.1:0-5215 GCA_036270475.1 Candidatus Angelobacter sp.
GTGTAAAAGAAACCGAAACTTGCGAACCTGGCGCCGCCGTGTTAATCAATCCGTTAAAGATGGTGGAGTTGATGATGCGACCATAGTAGATGCCGTATCCGCCACGCAGCACTGTCTTTCCGTTGCCAGTTACGTCCCAGGCAAATCCAACCCGTGGACCAAAATTGTTCGTGTCACTGGGCATGTGAGCGGTCTGCGGAACGCCTGGATTAATCAGATTGCTGAACGGGCTAGGTAATTGCTGGTACTCCCAGCGCATACCGAACGAAAGGCTCAGGCGGGGCAGGATCTTCCAATCGTCCGCCACAAAGAGTGAGTAATCGTTGGTGTTAAATTCCAACCCCGG
This sequence comes from Candidatus Angelobacter sp., assembly GCA_036270475.1. Classification (GTDB taxonomy): domain Bacteria; phylum Acidobacteriota; class Terriglobia; order Terriglobales; family Acidobacteriaceae; genus Angelobacter. The sequence goes on from DATBCN010000669.1 coordinate 347, forward strand.
TAAGCCAAGCCCCTGGCTGAAACTGCTATAGCATGGCGCTCCAGAACAGCCGTTTTGCTTGTTGAGATCGGTCAAATAATTTACCAAACTGCTGTAACTGTAGCTGCCAAAACCGTTGAAAAGGTTTTGAGAGTTATCATTGACGCGGCTGAAATCCACTCCGTACTTGATATTGTGCTTGCCATGGCTCCACGTCATGGTATCGGCGATCTGCGAGCGCGTTTCGTCCGGGAACTTTGAGCGCTGCAGAAAGTTAGGCACGCCGAAGGTAAAGCCATTGGTGATGCTTACCCCTGGGGGCAGACCCAGCGGATTGTGGAAACTAGGAGCATTGACCAGGTTGGCCAGTTCATAAGGTGTCGGCTGCTGGCTGAATTCATATTCGAAATCGCGGCCATATTGAAACCGGAGCTCATTGGCCATGTTCGAGGTGATGAATGTATTCAGCTTGGCCACGCCCCACGTATCCTTAACAAAATCGTCGCCGAAGCTCGCGATTCCGCGAGTAACGGTAGCAGCAGTCTGAATGCCTGCCGGCGAAGCCCAGCGCATGCGATTGAACGAAAACGATGCATGGTTCTTGGCATTGATATTCCAATCGAGCTTCGGCAGCAGAATTTGCTGTTCTCCGTTTCGAGGAACCTGGCCCAGCATGCTATTCAGTCCGGCCAAGCCTGTGTTGTAGGTATCCAGCGCGGATTGAAGCTGGCCCGCTGTTGGAGTTGCCGTATTGTTCAGGTTCTTTGCCAATTGAATGATGTTGGCTGATGAGGTGGTTTGCGGAGCGAAGAATCCGTTTGATCCGCCGGGATTGCTAGCCACTGCTACTCCGGGGAAGTTCCGATGGTACCAATCGTAGGCCATAAAAAAGAACAGCTTATCTTTAATCACCGGGCCGCCTACAGCGCCACCCGCCATCTTGCGCCAGTCAGTCGGCTTAAAGTTCTGCGGCGTGAACACGCCGGGCGCTGTTTGTACGTTGATCGCGGTAAAGGCATTGGCTGCGCCCCACACATTGTCACGATCATAGAAGTAGGCTTCGCCGTGCATTTTATTCGAACCGCTCTTGGTAACAGTGTTGATTACTCCGCCTGCAGACCGGCCATACTCTGCCGAATAATTCGACGTGTTTACCTGGAATTCTTCAATCGCTGACTTGGGGGTCGAATAGCCTGCGCGGGTGCGGCCACGTTCTTCAGAAAAGAACGCCTGGTTATTGTCAGCGCCGTCTACTGTATTGTTGTTGAGCAGCGTGCTGATGCCGCGGAAACTCAGAAGACCGAAACCGTTGGAGTCGCTCACCACGCCAGGCGTAAGCAGCGCAAAGTTTGACCAGCGTCCGCCGTTGATGGGCAGATTCGAGATCGCAGTCTGGTTCAACGTGGGAGCGAAATCCGCTGAGGTTGTGTTGATCTGCGGCGCCTCTCCCGTTACGTCGACGGTTTCAGCCGTGCTGCCCACGCCTAAGCGTGGCGAAACATCGGTTAGGCTGCCCACCTGCACCGTTACCTGCTCGGCTTTATAAGGTGCAAAGCCTTGTTGGTTGATGGTAACAACATATGTGCCTGGTTGCAGGTTGGTCACGCGATAGTAACCGGCGCCGCCCGTTGTAACGGACTTTTCCGCGTTCGTGCCGTTGTTCCGTACGACTACTTTCGCGTTTGCGACCACAGCGCCGTTTGTGTCATAAACAGTTCCGCCGATGGCGCCATCGGTGGTGGACTGCGCATAGAGCAGCGCGCCGCAGCTCGCGACGAGGAACGCTACTGCGACTAGCCGTTGAATTAAACTCCAAAAGCGTAACGTCATTGCTTTCTCTCCTGTGAGGGACTCACCTGGCGGGATTACCGGGAAACTCAGGGCACCCATCATAATCGTGAATGTAGGAAATGCAACCCATAAACCGGGTTTTGCATCGCGTTTCCTGACTAATCCTATCCAACAAATGTTTCATTTTCATGAATCGATGCCCCGAAAATTGTGGAACTTCTGTGGACGGCTGTGTAAAAGAGCGACGGCGCCAACAGAGATATGGAATTTGGTAATTCTGGCTTGTGCGAACGCGGCAAAATGAGACAAATTGGCGTGTTGCGCCGCTGCCCTTCGTGTTGCGCCACCGCCCCGATGTAGGCTACCTTCATGAAGAAAGTCCAACCCAATCCTGGGGTGCTCCGTTGACCTGGACAGAAACTTTTAACTGCGATATCTGTGGCAAGCAGAAAGGCAGCGTTGACCACTGGTGGCTTGCCTGGAGCGAGCCTTACCGCCCTCATGCCGAGGCCGCGGAACGCCACATGTTCAAAATCTATCCCTGGGAAAACATGATGGCGCATGACGCCACCGCCAAACATCTTTGCGGCCAGGCATGTCTGCAAAAACTTGTCGACCGCTGGCTCAACCTGGAGATGGGCACAGCCCATGCCTCGGCGCAGCACTCTGGTAAATAGCCGGGGCACTGGGCCTTCGGGGATTTTCCTCCCAGGTCAGTTTCATTTTGGGACAGTATTTGGATTGAAAAACCGCGGCTTGCAGATGAGGAGAGAAAGGGCGTTATTCCACGGCCCTGAGGGCGGCAGCGTCCGGCTGGCACAGCTCAGTGCAGCGTTTGTTCTTGCAGCAGACCAGCAGGGCGGAAACCGAGTGTTTGAAGATCAGTTGTTCCTGGGTGTTGGTTTCCAGCACAATCGAATACTTATCAAACGAGCGCACATTGCCGGAAACCTTTGCGCCATTCAGCAGATGAACAGTAATGTGCTTTCCGCCCGCAAGAGCGACGTTTAGAAACGATTCCTGCACATTGATGACAGACATGATTCAGATGTGGCCCAAGGTGCTACCCAGCCGCCGGCTGCCCCTTGCCGGAGCCGGATGAAGGCATATACCAGTGCTCCTCAAAATAGTGGCGATTCGTCCATCTGTCCAATATATAATTGGACTGTCTTGCATAGGATTTGACTATGGAAAGAGACAAGGGGCCTGGCCGATGGAAGTGCATCAGTTGCGATATTTCTGCGCCGTCTCCGAGACCGGCAGCTTTACCCGCGCCGCGGAAAGAGAGCAGGTGGCGCAGCCCTCATTGTCCCAGCAGATCATGAAGCTTGAGGAAGAACTGGGCGTTCGCCTGTTTGACCGCCTGGGCCGCACCGTGCGGTTGACCGGCTTTGGCCAGGTCTTCCTGCCGCGCGCCCGCGCGATCCTGGGCGAACTGAAGGCCGCCAAGGATGAAGTTGCGGAACGGCAATCATCCGTCTCTGGGCCAGTGAGCATTGGCGTGATTCCCACCATCGCGCCGTATTTTTTGCCGTTGCCCATGGCGTTGTTTTCCCGCAAATATCCGCAGGCCTCCATGACCGTGGCGGAAGACGTGACCGCACGGCTAATGGACCGTTTGCGCGGCGGCCAGATTGACCTGGCCATTATGGCCATGCCCATGCGCGGCCATGACGTGGAAAGCTTCAATCTCCGCACGGAACGCCTTTTTGCCATCCTGCCGCGGCAGCACCGGCTGGCCAAAAAACGTAAGATCACGCTCAAGGACCTGCGTGACCAGCCGTTTCTGCTTCTGCGTGAAGACCATTGCTTTCGCGATACAGCCATTGAAGTCTGCAAGCGCGCCCGCGTGGTGCCCCGCGTGGTCTTTGAGAGCGGCCAGTTCAGCAGCATTCTGGCGATGGTTGGCGCTGGTCTGGGCATCTCCATTGTTCCGGAGATGGCGGTGGAGCAGCGGCCGGACTGCACGTTTGTCTCCCTGAGCGATGACCGGGCCTCACGCACCATTGGAGTCGTCACGCTCAAAGGGCGTTATCTCAGCCGGGTACAGCGGGCTTTTCTCGCGCATCTGCAGACCTTCGCGCAAAAAGACGTGTAGCTCCCGCCCTGGACATTTGCCGGCGTCACCGGCAGTAGCGCCAAACCTGGGCTTGCGGATAGCATAAGTCCCGTGCGGAACTTCCAGGTTTTGTTTGACGATGCCGGGCCGTCTCTCATCGACCACGCCGGTTATGCACCCTACGGAAAGCTCTCTTTCCCGCCTGCACACAGCGAGCGTCCCTGGACGTACGCTAACTTTGTGCAGTCCATTGACGGCATTGCATCTTTCAAAGGCGCTCATGCCGCAGGCTCAGATATCTCCCAGTCCGCGGAAGACCGCTGGCTCATGGACCTGCTCCGCGCCCACGCTGACGCGATCATTATGGGTGTAAACACGCTGGTGGAAGAAACCTTCAGCTCGCCGCATCTCAACGGCGGACGCGGCCCCGTCTATCGCATTGAAGAAGAGTCTTTGCGTGATCTGCGGGTAAAGTTGGAGCGCCAGCGGGAAAAAGTCATCTTTGTCACCGCTTCCGGCAGCCTTGATCCCCGCGCATATCACGTTTTCGATGGCGCTCGGATGGACGCAGTCGTCCTTACCACCGCTGCCGGCGCTGCGCGGTTGCGGGACCACAGCGGCAGCGTCGCGCCCCCGGAGAAAAGCGGCACGGTCAAGCTCATCGTTGCCGGCCAGGGCAAACTTGACCTGCCTCTGGCCATGAAGATGCTTCGCCAGGAGATGGGAATCGAGCATCTGCTGTGTGAAGGCGGCCCTACTTTTTATGGAAGCATGTCCCGCGCCGGAATGATTGACGAAAAATTTGTAACCGTTTCACCGGTTGAAATCGGCTTGCTGGTTCCGCCGGAACAAGAGACTGCACCGCTGCAGCAAAACAATCAGATCAGAAACAAGCAGCCCACAAGCAGGCAAGCCAACATCAGGCCAACCACATTTACCTTCCCCGGCTTTACCAAAGAGAATGCTCCATGGTGGCAATGGATGAGCTGCCGCCGCGTCGGCGACCATCAGTTCAATCGCTATCGCAGAAAATAATTCGC
>DATBCN010000670.1:0-6682 GCA_036270475.1 Candidatus Angelobacter sp.
GCCGCCGTCGTTGTCCTTGTCCTGATCGAAGCGGAACAGATCAAACAAGTCACCGACTGCCGGAGCGTTGAGCGGCACGTAGGGATTGCTGGGATCGACAACCGGGTTCTTCAGATTGTCACGGCTGCGGCTGGTCAGCGGCTTAAGTCCCCAGTTGCGCTCGATGAACTTCACGAACGAAGCATGGTCCGCATAGGTGTGGCTCACGCGGCCGCCGCGGGTGTATTTGGAAACGATGATCATTGGAATGCGCGGGCCGTCGCCAAAGAAATCGATGGGCTGCATGTAGCCGGAGTCCCAATAGCCGCCGCCTTCGTCAAAAGTGACAAAGACTGCGGTGTCCTCGGCCAGCTCAGGATGCCGCTTCAGGCCGTCCAGAACGCGGTCAATGATTCCTTCCAGCACATTGAGTTTGGAGCTTGCCGGATGGCCGTCGCCAAAACTATCAGGCTTCAGGTAAGAGACGGCGGGCAGTTGGCCGTGGTCAAGGCCATCAAAGAAATCCACCGCGTCTTTAATATGGGCCGCGCGCTGCGCCGGATTACCCATGATCGACGTGGCATACTGGAAAGGATTGCAGATATCGCAATACCAGTCGCCGCCGGTGCCGATCAGCACATCCACGGGATCAGTGGAGCCGTTGTCAAAGCGGCGGGCGGCGTTGAAGCCTCCGCCGTAGAAGGCCCAGCTAATGTTCTTTTCATTGAGCGAATCGCCAATCGTGCGCAGCGATGAAGGCGGCACGGCGGTCCCGGCGTTGATGGCTGCCGTATTGAGCTGTCCGTTGGAGAGGAATCCGGGGCGCGTGTTGTTAATCATGTAAAAGGTGCTGGGGGCGCAATTGCTCGCGGTGAGATCGGGACGCCACGGCAGCGACTTGAGATAGTCCATGATTGGCTTAATGCCGGGCTGTGTGGGATCGCCGCACTCAGTCCAGCGGCGGTCAGAGATAAAAGAAACATCGGTTGCGCTCTTTGGGTTCGGATTGGCGACCTGTCCGGCGGGCGGCTGCGCGGGGAAGTTGCCCACATGTTCCCAGGGCAGAGAATCGGCTGTGCCGAGCATGGTGTGCTGGGCAGCGGTGCCGCCCATGGCCGGCTGGTGATAGTTGTCGCTCATGGTGTATTCGTCGGCCAGGCGCTTGAAGAGCGGCGCATCGCCATTCTGCATGTTGTAAAAACCCATGGAGTTGCTGCCGCTATCGTCACCGCGGGCAATGCCTACAAAAGGCAGCAGATCATTTTTGCAGCCGGATGGATTGGCCTTGGTCGCGTCCAGCACGCTGCAGTCCGACTGTTGCCACATGTGGAACAAGCGATGAACCATGTCACCGGTGTAACTGTCATACGGCACCTTGGCGCCGGTGATCTGGAAGGAAGTGTTGGGCAGCTTATTGAAATTGGTGATGCGCGTGTCCGGCTCCTGGCAGGCGAAAGGAGGCAGCGTGGGATCAGTCTGGCAGTTCTTGAGGCCGGTGAATCCCGAAGTGATCAGCGGCAGATCGTCAATCTCCAGCTCAGGCGAAAGCGTGTTGAGCTGATTGGTGGAGAACGTATGGGCGTCAAACGGCGGCGTGCTGTTCACCGGATCTTTCAGGAACTGGCTGCGCGTTACCGCCAGCGGCGGCGCAAAGCCGGCTTCCGGAGTGGGCAGAAAAGGCGCATAGGCGGTTTTGCCGGGGCTGACGAGCTGGCGCGTATCCATGAAATAGCTCACCGGATTGATTGTCTTGAGCTGGAATTGCTGGGCCAGCGCGGCGTTGGGGCCGGGCGAACCGTCAGAGTGGATGATGCCCTTGGAAAGAAGATTGGAAACCGTGCCGTGCTTGGGGACATAAGTGGCGAAGATGTTATCGAAGGTGCGGTTCTCACCGATGATAAGGATGACGTGCTTGATGGGTGTTGCGGTTTTCTGTTCGTGGTTGTCAGAATCCCGTTCCATGCTGGAAGCCGGAGTTGGAATTGACATCAGCACCACAAGAAACAAGGCCAGCGCCGCGCTGGGCCTGCGGGTTTTTTCAATGGACATCCGTGCCATGCGTTTCCTCCAAATTTGGTTCTCTGGGCAACTATTTATGCTCCGGGCAAGGCTAAAGGCTGCGTGTTGAAGACTGGTTTATGCGAGGTTAAGGAAGGATGAAAGTCCAGTGATAATTAAGGGATGTAGGTGTGGAAAAGTGGAGGATGAAGATGCTACGCCGGTTTTTCTCAGGAGCAGACGATGGAAATAAAAAGACAAAAAGTTGACGCCGGGAACATCAGGAGTTACCTAGAAATTGCTCAGAACAGCGCTAAGATACCTTGTGGCTACGAACATTTACACTGCATTAGCACAGACCGCCAGAGCCGGCTTAATTTGAGGAAGGAACTACAGGGCTTTTGGCGGATTTGGTTCTTGCCAGTCTCGCCATACTACGCCGAGATCTGTAGTAGGGTTTTTTCCCAGTTCTTACTCATACGCCAGTGCGTCAATCGGGTCTTTCTGCGCCGCCTTGAATGCGGGATAAACCGCTCCCAGCATTGCTCCGCCAATGGCGATCACCGTAGCGTACGTCGCCCATTTCCAGGTGATTGGCAGCACCGTCAGCGTTGGGAAACGGTGGACCAGTCCGGCGCGCCCCGCTATGCTCATCAGGAAGCCCGCCAGAATTCCGGCCACGGCCAGCAGCAGGGTCTCCCTTAAAATCACCCGCACCACGTATGACTTTGAAGCGCCCAGCGACTTCAGGATTCCAATTTCCCGCGTCCGTTCCATCACCGCCGTATACATGGACTGGAAGATAACAATAAAGCCAATCACCACGGCGATTCCAATCACAACCTTGATTACCGTGGAGAGTCCGGGAATATTGTCTGGGGTCATCAATTGCATCCACTCGCGCGTGGAGGTGATGACAAAGTTGGGAAGGATGCTTTTGAACTCATCCACCGCCGCATCCGTATTTTTGGGGTCGTCCACTTTCACATAAAAGACTGATGCTTTGTTCTCCGCGCCGATTAGTTCCTGCATCGTTTTCATCGGCACATAGCGTCTTGCCCCGCGCCCGTGCGGCACAATGCCGGAAACCTTGAATTCATGGTTCAGCACGCTGATCTTCGATCCCACGCCCACTTTGTTGGCGGATGCATATACGTCGTCCACAATCATGTCGTAAGGCTGCTGGAAGGGCCCTCCCTTCAGATAAATCAGCGGGCCGCCAACGGCTTCAAACGATGGCAGGTCGATCCCGTTCAGGACCTCGATATTGGTCAGGCTGGTAGTGGTCTGCAATACAACCGGAGCAACCGCGGCAACGTGCGGCTGCTTCATGATGACGTCGGCATAGTGCAGCGATGCGGGGGCGCTGCTGAAAGCGCCAAAATTTGCCGATCCCGGCGGCCGCACAATCACGTCAGCGCCCAGGCCTCTCTGCCGGTCTTTGCTGTCGTTCAAAATGCCCAGCATCAGGCCCACCATAAGAAGAATCATGGTGACTTCAATCGCCACGGCAAGAATGCTGATCACTGAGCGCACGGGCCGGTGGACCAGGTTGGCCACGATCATCTTATTCATGGTTTTGTCTTGAGGTTCGGTTTCATTCTAAATAATGTCATTTTGCAAAAAACGCGGACGGAGGGCCTTGATCACCGCGGCTTCTTGTGTTCTTCATCCGGCAGGGCAGCGGCGGAAGACTTGGTGTCCAGATTGATGAGCTGCGATCCCGGCGGCTGCGTGAGCACAAACTGCTCGTCCGTGAGCGGCACGTTTACGTCCAGCTTGACCATGGAAATCGTAATGCCATAGCCCTCAATTGGCCGCTGGATGGAAACGATTCCGGGAAACATTGTGCCCCCGTACTCGGAAAAATTCTCATAGCGCGCAAAGGTCACCAGTTGTCCCTGGCGGTTGTAAAGGCTTTGCTCGTGCGGCAAAAGGTCCGTCCGGCTGAAGACGACCTTGCGGGAAAGAAAATGGTCGCTGTTTTCCTTGTCGATAATCACCAGCGTGTAGGCCGCCTGTTCCACATCTTTGTGGGTCTTGGGGTCTTTTACTATCTCGGTGGTGTTTTCCACCACCGCAATTTCCTTTTCCGGATCAATCGGTTTCAGCAGCAGCGCGTCTGAGATGTGCTGCGGACGAAGATTTTCCAACGGCTGGGGAGACGGCTTTACCGGCTGTTGATTGGAACCCACGTAGAACTTGCTTTTGATAGGAGAGGCCAGTTCGAAAGTCTTTCCGTTGCTGACCATGTCCGCCATCACATTGTGCAGCACCGGCACATAGATCCGCATCCGCAGCATCTCCGGCTTGCGCACCAGAATCAGCCCCGCCACCTGCGGGTTGTCGGTTACCTTGTCTTTTTTTACTTGCAGCACTGAGCTGTCAATGTCCACCGTCGCCTTCAGCGTTTTGAGCTTTTCGGCGTTGGCATTGATGCTTTGCACCAGTTCGTCCCGCGTGGCTTCCTTGAGCGTGGCGGTGCTGGCGCGCATTTTCACCGGATGTGACGAGCGAAACCCGCAACCGCCCATGGTCAAAAGAACGGCCGTGAAAAGAGCGGCCCGCCAAAAAGCAGCTAGAAATAAAGAAGTAGTTTTACGCAAATGAAAGTACATCCGTCCAGTCTTAGACCCAGGTAATTGGATGCACTTAGTATAGCGGATGTCGCGGTTGGCATCGCGCTGGCAACCCACGGCAATGCATGACATTTTGCGGCAAAGGGCCAGTTTTGGATTTGAAACTCACCCTCTGCCAGCGTCCCGGCTACTACTATTGATGGTCTTTACCGGTTTACTGACTGCGCAACCGCCTTCCGGTAGGCTTGTACATTCGCGGCATGTTCCGCGTCCGTGCGGGCAAAGCGGTGGTGGCCCTGATTGTCGCTCACAAAATACAGGTAGCCGGTCTGCGCCGGATGCATCGCCGCCTGCAATGAAGCTTTGCCGGGATTCGAGATCGGCCCCGGCGGCATCCCCGCGGTCCGGTAAGTGTTATACGGCGAATCAAAGTGCAGGTCAGACTGGTGAATCACGCCGCTGTAGCGGCCATTCAGCAGCGCCGCATAAATCACTGAAGGATCAGTCGCCAGAACCATGTGCTTCTCCAGGCGGTTGTAAAACACGCTGGCAACCTCAGGCCGTTCTTCCGGCGCTCCAGTCTCTTTTTCAATAATGCTTGCCATGGTCACAACCGAATGGAAGTCCCGGTTCAGTCCGGCCTCTTTTGCCGCCTGGCGGAACCGCCGCACCATGGCCGCGGCCATGTCATGCAATGATTGTGTGCGCGTGAAATGGTAGGTGTCTGGAAACAGATAGCCTTCCAAACTTGGCGCTTGCGGATCAATGTCGCGCACCAGGGCCGTGTCCGTGCGCGCCACTTTCAGGAACTCGTCGCGTTTGCCCAGCTCCGCCTCTTCCACCGCCGTGGCGATGTCAAAAATGTTGTAGCCTTCCGGCACCACCAGCGTGTGAAAAAAGATATCGCCGTGGACGATGCGGTCATAGACCTCGCGCGCGGTCGCCCGATGGTCGAACGCATATTCGCCGGCCTTGAGCGGCTTGCGTCCATGCAGGTAATGCCACGCCAGGAAAGCGTATTCACTGCGGATGATGCCGGCGCTTGCCAACTCCGCGGCAATATGCCGCGCGGACGATCCCGGCTTAAGCTGCACCAGTTGCTGCTGGCTCGGCCCCGCTGGCAACAGCAAGCCGTAGACGAGCAACACGCCAGCCACCAGCAACAAAGTGACTATCGTTCTAAAAAGAAATTTCACCATGAATGCTCAAATAACTTGCCCTTATTCTAAGGGCGAATTCGCGCTGTGCCGCGGTGAACTGCGTTTGCCTGCGTCACGAATGGACAATGAACTGCTGACTGCCCTATGACGTTGGAAGAGAACCAGCGCAGCCGAGTTGTCAGCGCCAGTGGTCGCGCGGATCAAAGTTCCAGATGAAGCCTGAGTCCGGGAACAACCACCGGCCCGCGGTCCTGGTTATAGCCAGTATTGACTGCCCACTGAATGGACGGTGAAAAGTACACGCCCCAAGAAAAGATGGGCGTGGAATTGACAATTTTTGAATCTAGCAGATCACTGCCGTTCAAGGCATAAAGATTCAGTAAATACTTCTGGATTGCATGAAGCTTTGCAGGATCAGGACCGCGGCCATGCGGTCCACGGCTTGTGCGCGCTTTTGCGTGCTTACCTCGTTTTCGCGCAGCAGGCGGTTGGCTTCCGCCGAGGTCAGTCGCTCATCCCACAGGTGGACCGGGAGATGAAAGCGGTGCCGCAGCTCTTCCGCAAATTCGGCCACCTTCAGCGATTGCGCGCCTTCCTGTCCACTCATGCGCAGCGGGTTGCCCAGCACGATCTCCTTGATCTGATATTCGCGGATGATCCGTTCCAGCCGGCCAAAGTCAGCGCGCTTGTTCTTGCGCTGCAAGGTATCTATCCCCTGCGCCGTGATGCCCAGAGGATCGGAAACGGCCAACCCCATGCGCCTGCTGCCGTGATCAATGGCCAGAATGCGTCCGTAAACTTCCACCTGCCGATTATACGAAGAACAGCATCTTACCCTGGTAGGGCCACTTCTCTATCCCAAGGTGCTGGGCAGCCGCCTGCAACTGAATCCGCTGGTGGTCTCACTGCTGAGCAGGGGCTTCATCTGGGGAGCCATGGGCCTGATCTTGGCCGTGCCAATCATGG
>DATBCN010000671.1:0-1968 GCA_036270475.1 Candidatus Angelobacter sp.
GTGCTGATGACCAGCGCCAGTATTCCTGAGATCGTTCCCAGAATGTACATTGCCAGAACCGCGCCGCGCTGGCCCAACCCTAGATTGGCAAGGCGGTGCGCAGCGTGATCTTTGCCCGGCGTGGTAAACGGCAATAGCCCGCGGCGGCTGCGGGAAATGGTAACTAGGGTGGTGTCAAAGATGGCGGCGCCAAGAACCAGTACGGGCACAAGCCAGGCGGACAGCACATTGGGGTTAGCCAACCGCAGCTTGAGCCCCAGAGTGGCCATCAGAAAGCCCAGGAACATGGCTCCGCCGTCGCCCATGAAGATCTTGGCCGGCTTGAAGTTCCAGCGGAGAAAACCCGCAGCGGCGCCCAGGATAGCGGAAGCCAGCACCGTGACCAGCGCTTGCCCGTTCAGATAGGCCAGCAGCGCGAAGAAGGCCGCCGCCATCGCAGCGATGCCTGCGCAGAGCCCGTCCATGTGATCCAGAATGCTGAACGAAGCGGTGATGCCCACAACCCACAGTATGGTTAGCGCGATGTCCAGGAGGTCACCGGTCTTTCCGCCAAACAATGTGCTGAAAACTTGCGCGCGAATCCCGCTGAGCAGGAGGATGATGGCTGCCACCGGCATACCGATAAATAATTTCACCTGATGATGCAACAAGCCACGATCGTCCAGGATACCCACTGCGGCGATCAGCGTGGCGCCAGCCAGAATACCCGCGATCTGCGCGCGAGCAGGGCCGTTGAAAAGAAACAACACGCCCAACACTACGCCGGCGTACATGGCCAATCCCCCGAGCAGCGGAATTGGCTGCATGTGAACTTTGCGCGGGCCAGGCAGATCCACCATGCCGACGCGCAATGCCAGAGCACGCACCGGAGCGGTGAGCATCACTGATGCCAATAGGGCGATAAAAAAAGCCAGAAAGCCAGCGGCCATTCTTCCTCAGTTTTCAGAGCTACGGATCAGATCCGGTCGGGCGGCGCTACCGTAAGACCACGCGACTCAATGCCGGATGCGGGTATCCGGCTCCCAAGTGCATTCAAGTCGACGCTGGGTGGTCAACTTCGTTTTTTCACCGCAAAGACGAAAACAGCGAGCGACCGAAAAGCGGTCGACACCTTGCGCGATGCGGCAGAACCAAGATAGCTCTTAAGAAAATTCTAATCCAGTAAAAAACGCAGGCAAATTTCCATTTTGGCATTAAAAAAATACCAATCCGCGCCGGCGGGCAGCATACAGGCTTTTCTGTATTTTAATACAAGTACTAAATTTAACGTTCGGTTAGCATGCGGGCGAAGATGCGTTGAACCTCTTCGCGGTCTTTGGTCTTGAAGTACCAGTCAATGGTGCGCTTCAGGCCGTCTTTGAAGGAGACTTTAGGCTCCCAGGAGAGCAGTTTTTTGGCCAGCGCGTTGTCGGCTACGCGGTTCAACGGCCCGGTGGGCATGTCTTTACGCAGCTTGATTTCCGCTTGGTGGCCGGTATGTTCGCAAACCATGTGCACTGCGTCGAGAACGCGAATACGCTCCATGGTGCCCAGATTGACGGCGGTGCCATCGTCGATTTTTTCGCCGGCCAGAATGGTTCCTTCTACGATGTCGTCAATATAAGTCCAATTGCGAATCTGCGTGCCGTCGCCCCACACTTCAAACGGCGTCTGGTGAATGAACGCGCGCGCGATCATAGCGATCACTGCGTGATTCTCCACGCCGCGCGGGCCGTACACCGTGAAGTAGCGGCAGGACGCCGCGCCCAGTCCGTGTTCCTTGTGATAAGCCTTCAGCGTGAATTCCGCCATCAGCTTGGCCCAGCCGTAAGTGTTGTCGGCGTCGTTCGGGCCGTTGGTCAGATCTTCGGTGAGATAAAGAATTTTGCTGACGTCGGACTGCAAAAAATTCGGATACACGCACCCGGAGGAAGCGAAAACAACTTTCTTGGCTTTGGCGCGCAGAGCTTCGGAAAAAACCAGTCCATC
>DATBCN010000672.1:0-16182 GCA_036270475.1 Candidatus Angelobacter sp.
TACCGTCAATCCGCCCCTGGTGATAGGCCAGGAGGCGGAAACGCCGGAAATCCTGGTGGAGTTGGCCGGCCCGGACAGCCAATTGCTGCTGGAGCGCGGGGCCGAGGTGCTGCGATCATTTGAAGTGCTGACGCATGAGGCGCTGCATCTTCACGCTGAAGACCACGACAAAGTAAGCTTTGACTGCAGAGGCTATCGCGCAGCCCGCCAGCAGGAACTCAAAATGGCCGCGCAAGTGGCTGCTGAACGGGTGCTGAAAAGCGGATCGCCCTATTCCTTCGCGCCCATGTCATCCCGCGAGCGCCGGTTGATCCACTTGGCATTTCGCGACCACGCTACTCTGGTTACTGAAAGTGAAGGCGAAGGCGGCCGCCGGTATGTGGTCCTCTATCCTAAAAACTATAAGCCTGCCCGCCCATCGAGACGTTAGCGATCTTCATATTCCGCGCAACCATATTCGGCTATGATGTGGTTGAAATCAGACTGGACGTCTCCGCGTCGGAATTCGATGAGCGATGATCCATCAGCCCTGCCCGCCTTGCTGGGAAATACTTGCGAGCGGAGTGGAGCGAGCTACAGGAAATAAACACACTTATGTCTACAACTGTAACCATAATCGGAGAAGTACCCATCTTCGGATTGCTCGACGAAGAAGAGCGTGAAGCGCTGGCCCAGATGATGGATTGCCGCTACTTCAAGGAAGGTGAAACCATTTTTCACTACGGTGATCCGGGTGGAGAGATTTTCATCCTGAGCTCCGGCCGCGTCGAGCTCTTTGTTGAGAGTTTTGAAGGCCAGAAACTCGTCCTCTCGGAAAACGAGAAGGGCGACGTGATCGGCGAGCTTTCTTTTCTTGACGGCGGCGCCCGCACCGCCACCGCGCTGGCGCGCGAGGACACGCAGTTGCTCACCATGCATCGTGAGCGCCTGCTGGATTTTATTGACAAGCATCCACATGCAGCCATGGACCTGCTCACCGTGGTAGGACGGCGTCTGCGCGCCACGGACGAACTCTTGCGCACACAAGTTTCCCGCAACCCTAATATTGAAGAAGAAGAGATGCTCACGTTCGGCCAGCGCATCGCGGACAAAGTGGCCAGCTTCGGCGGCTCCTGGACCTTCATCATCATGTTTGGCGTGATCCTCACGATCTGGGTGGTTCTTAACTCAACCGCGCTGTTGCGCAATCACTTTGATCCCTACCCCTATATTTTGCTGAACCTGTTTCTCTCAATGATCGCTTCCATTCAGGCGCCGGTCATCATGATGTCGCAAAACCGCTTGTCATCGAAAGACCGCCTGAAATCAGACCTGGATTATGAAGTGAATTTCAAGGCCGAGCTGGAAGTGGCGCATCTCCACAGAAAAATCGACCACATTTATGAGCGTGTGGAAGAGCATTTTGCCCGGCTTGAGCGCAACCATCACGACTGACGCCGCAAATTCCAGATGAACCTGGACGATACGATTGTCGCCGTTGCCACGCCGCCCGGACGCGGCGGCATTGGCGTGGTGCGCCTCGCCGGCCCTGAAGCGCGCGCCATCGCCTGCACTATGCTGCGGCTGAAGCGCGGACTTACTGCCGGGCAGGCCCAGTTTGCTGAACTTGTTGAACCCGCCACCGGCGAACGCATTGATGAAGCTGTGGTCACATTCTTTGCCAGGCCCCACTCCTATACCGCTGACGACGTAGTTGAAATCTCCACCCACGGCTCGCCCGTGGTGCTGCGCCACATGGTTGAGTTGGCCATCCTGCGCGGTGCGCGACTGGCTGAACCGGGCGAGTTCACCATGCGCGCTTTTCTAAACGGCCGCATCGATCTCACGCAGGCTGAAGCTGTCCGCGACCTGATTGAGTCGCAAACGCTGTATCAGGCCAAGGTGGCGGCGCAACAACTGGAAGGCTCGCTCTCCCGGCGTTTGGGGCCGATTAAGCGAAAGCTGGTGGAACTAGTAGCGGTAATGGAGGCCGGAATCGACTTTGCTGAAGACGATGTGTCCGTGCTGCCCGCAGCGGAAATTTTATCGCGCATTGAAGAAGTCACAGGGCCGCTGGAACAGCTCCGCGCTTCTTTTGCCTACGGAAAGATCGTGCATGAAGGACTGACGCTGGCCATCGTAGGCCGGCCCAACGTAGGCAAATCCAGCCTGTTTAACCGCCTGGTGGAGCGCGAGCGGGCCATTGTAACCGCCACGCCCGGCACCACACGTGATCTTGTCACGGAGACCGTTGCGCTCGGCGGCATCCCAATCAAACTGGTCGATACCGCCGGCATCCGCCACTCCACTGATGAGGCGGAGAGCATCGGCATCCGCAAGTCCTATGAAGCCCTGAGCGAGGCCGATCTGGTGTTGGTGGTGCTCGACAGTACGCAGGAAATATCCGCCGAAGACCGCGGGTTGCTGGAAACGTCTTCAAAGCGCGGAGCGCTGGTTGTGGCCAACAAATCTGATCTTGCTCCGGATGGGCCGGTGCGGTGCGCTCATTTGAATGTCGCCGATTCAGAAGCCACTCTTTTGAAGCTCGCCGCTCTGAAAGTGTTCAAGACCTCCGCCGTCACTGGCGCTGGGATTGACGATCTGCGTGCCGCGATTCTGGAACAGGTTTCCGGCCACTCTGCACGCGGGGAACAGGAGACCGGCTTCCTCACCAACATCCGCCACCAGCGCCTGGTGGAGGAATCGTTCATCAGCCTTCAGGCGGCAATCCACGCGGTGAAAAACAGCATCCCGCATGAAATGGTCATGCTTGATCTTTATGGAGCGTTGCGTCCACTGGACGCCATTACCGGCGAGACCACTACGGATGACATACTGAATCTGATCTTCAGCAGCTTTTGTATTGGGAAATAAACTTTGCGGTTATTGCTGCAGTTTGTCACTCATAGGCCAGCGCCTGAATCGGGTCTTGCCGGGCGGCTAGTATTCCAGGGTAAAGCGCTCCCAGGATCGCGGCAGACATGGCAATGACTCCTGCAATGGGCCACCACTCCGGCACAATCGCCTGCGGCAAGGATGCCGGTACCAGCTTGGCCAGCAGCCAGCGGCTCGCAAAACTAAAGCTGACGCCAAGAATGCTGCCGCCAAGCCCCAGAAAAAGCGCCTCCATAAGAATGATTCTGATCACCAGCATCTTTGAAGCGCCCAAAGACTTAAGGATGCCAATCTCTCGCGTCCGCTGCTGCACGGCCATGTACATGGAGAGCGATGCCACGGCTGCCCCAATCAGCACGGCCACGCCGATGATTACATTGAGCAATGGCCGCAGAAAAGGCACGTTGTCCACGGAAGTGAGTGAGATCAGTTCGGCCATGCTGAAGACCTTATAGTTGGGCAGCAGTTTTTCTATGTCGCCGATTGCCGTAGCCGTGTTCGCAGGATCATCCAGCTTCAGATAGATCTGCGCTATCTTCCCGTTGGTTCCGTCCAGGTCCTGCACAACCGATATCGGCAGAAAGATGTGGGCGAGTTTTCCCGGCTCCACAATGCCGGCCACGTTCCATTCGCGATTGAGCAGATTAACCTTGCTTCCTGCATGCACGCGCGCCTGCTGCGCATAAAAAGTATCGAACAGAATGTCGTTCGGCTTTTCAAAGGTGTGGCCTTCACGGAAAGCAAATTTTCCGCTCATCCGCTCAAACGCCGGCACATCGATTCCTGACACTATCGTCCACCCAGAGACCAGGTGACTGGCCACGCCTGTCCCAAAGCTGACGTGTGAGACCTCTTCCAATTTTTTTACCAGACTTGCAGGCATGTTGGAGAGGCCCACCGTGCCAAAGTGCGAGTCCGGGGACCGGACAATGATGTCAGCGCCTACTCCGCGCGCGCGCGTGGAGGAGTCATCGACAAAGCCATGGCTCAACCCTACGAGCGTGAGCATAAGCGTAACTGGTATCGCGATGAGCAGGACGCTCAGGAGCGTGCGCACCGGGCGTTGCGTAAGGTTTGCGGCCACCAGTTTGGCAATCACAGTTCCAAGGATAGCAGAGCGCCAGGGCTATTTCGGCAGGACTGAAAGGCTCAGTATTCCGGCGATCTCATCCGCATTGTCCCGGCCTTTTTCAAACGTCACTCCCGGCAGCTTGGGGAATGTATTGGCCAGGCGCAGCTCTTTCACTTCAAAGAAGCGTGTGCCGTCGCGGCCTATGCGTTCATCGTAGGAAATCCCGGTCAGGAAATATGAATGCCCGCGCCACAGCAGCAAAGAAATCTGTTGCAGCTTCAGTCCGGCAATAACGGCATCAATATTCACCGGAGGGCCGGGAACAAAATGCAATTCCAGGCGCACGTGGCGGCCATCGTCTAATACAAATTCTTTGTTTACTACCTGCGTCACCGCCTCAATCGTCGGCAGGTCGGAGAGGCAGAGTTCACCGCCGTTTAGCCGCATCACCCAGAAATTCTGGGCCAGCGTTACGTTCTGCTGCCGCAGCATCATCTCCAGTCCCGCGGCCACGGCCCAGTTCTCACAGCTTTGTTTGGCCGTAATGAGCTTGATGTCACTCGCCAGATCGACGCTCTGATCCGGCTTCAGGTAAAAGGACTGCCGCTGCTTTTGGGCCTCAAGAGAGAGCGCCAGCGCCAAGAAAATAAAGGCGCAAAAAAGAATGGCGGATTGCGGACGGCGCGGCATGCTCAAACCAAGTGTAGCGCTTGCCTGGCCGCTGTGATGGCCAGGATTTGCGGAGGTTCTTACTTTGCCAAGGCCGCCATGGCCTTGCGGAAAAGGGCATCAAAGCTCTCGCCGGAGCCGCTGCCCAGCTTGGCCAGCGCGCGCTCGGCCATGGGGCGCTGGTATCCCAGATTGACGAGCGCGGAAATCACGTCCTCTTCCACCGGAGAGGCTGCCGCCACAACTTCCGCCGATACGCCAAAAGAATCCAACTTGTCCCGCAGCTCCAGCACCATGCGCTCCGCCGTCTTTTTGCCGATGCCGGGAATGCGCGTAAGCGCGGCCACGTTGTTGCCTTTAATCGACGCTACCATCGCCTCGGTGGGCATGCCGCTCAGAATGGTGATCGCCAGCTTGGGGCCGATCCCGCTCACGCTCAGCAATTTCTCAAACAACTGCTTCTCCTGGGGGCGCAGAAAGCCGAACAGCGCCAGCGCGTCTTCCCGCACGTGCGTATGGATGAACAAAGAGACTTCCGTGTTCAGGCCCGGCAGTTCTGAGAAAGTCGGTACGCTGATGACCACGTCATAGCCCACGCCCCCGGCCTCAACAATGGCCTGGTTGGGGTGCTTCGCGATCAGTTTGCCGCGTAAATGCGCAATCATTCGCGTCTATTGTAAAGGAGAGGCTCGACCGGCTCGCGCGTCGAGCCGACTGACTCAGGAGCACGGCGATTTCCCTGGACTGGTTCACTCTGGCGGGTTGGAGCGCAGCGACAAGGATCATGAAAAAACGGCGAGGCCTGAGCGTGCCGAGCCGTAAGCCACAGGGCACGAGAAAATATTTGGGTGGGAGAGCTGCTTCAGCGGTTTGGAGCGCAGCGACAGAAACAAAACGATCAACTCCTGCGCTTATAAAAAATGCTGAACTCGTATCCGGCATTCGGCGGAAAGAGTTCTGCAATCTTCTTCAGCCGCTCCGCCAGGCCCGAGGGCGCCAGCAGCGCGTATTCCCGCTCTCGCAGCTCGTAATAGTCCACATCCAGGCACAGGGAAAGCATGTAGATGGCAATCGAGTCGCAAAACGCAGCCGCCAGATACTCTGACTTGGCCTTTTCGTTCACACCTCCTGGGGCTTGCGCCTGTTTGCGAAACTCATACGCGTCAAGACTGGTTTCACCGCGGACATTGTTCATCGCCTGCGACCACGCCAACTCGCCAAAGTCGGGTGAAATGCCGGCTTTGTCCACAAAAGCGTGCCCCACGTTGATGTAAAACTCAAACGCAATGGCAAAGCGCTCTTCCAGCAGCCGGGTGGAGATGAAGACGCATTGGGCGTTGCCGGAATCGACATTTCTGTGGCAGATGGCGCCCTCGGGCGGATCGCCGTCAAAGCGCTCGGCCACCAGCGTCTTATCGCCGTCACTAATGGCAAGCGGAACAAAATAGAAGGCCTTGCGGTCCAGCGCCGCGGCTATGGCACGGGGCACCGCGCCCACGATCCGCTCCAGATCGTCCGAGGGCAACATGACCTCGCCAGACGTGGTATAGCAGATCCCGTTGGGTGATTGGTTGACGCGCGCGTCGCGAATAATCTCTTGCGCGCTGCGGAGTTGCGCATTGACTGCCTGACTCACGCTATTATTCTAACGTACAGCTCATTTGGGAGACCCTACAGGGCCATGATGAAGAGATTCTTTCTGAGCGCGGGCATCGGCCTTGCCTCCGGTGTGATTACATTCTTTTTGGCGGTGGCTTTTCTGTGCTTCGTATTGCTGGCGCTCAGAGCGGCAAGCCATACCACTCCGGATATGTCACTGGCCTACAAAGCCGCCGCCCCGGTGGCCATCCTGGGGGCCATTTGCGGATTTATCATCGCGCTGGTTCGCGCGGGACGAACACGACCGGCACGGTAAACAACCTGCTTTCCTCTACCCTGATTCACGCTTTGTTCAATCCTGCCGCGCACATGCGCCAAAAGATGCCGGGCTGGCGTTGGCTGCCGGAAATGCAGCGAACAGGATTGGTCGCGATTCAAACGCATACTTTAGAATGCTGCTTGTGCCATCGCTTCTCCAAGTCGATCACCTGAGCGTCAGCTTTGCCACGCAGACTGGTGAAGTTGCCGCGGTGCGTGACGTAAGCTTTTTCATCGGCGAATCAGGCACCCTGGGACTGGTGGGCGAATCCGGTTCAGGCAAGTCAGCAACGTCGCTGGCGATCATGCGTTTGCTGCCGCCACAGGCGCGCACCGCCGGCAAAATTTCTTTCGCCGGAGAAAACCTGCTTGCCCTGCGTGATGAAGACATGCGCCGCGTTCGCGGCGCGCGCATCAGCATGATCTTCCAGGAACCCATGACCGCGCTAAACCCGGTGATGCGCGTTGGCGACCAGGTGGCGGAGGCGGTTTTGGCCCATCATGGCGTCGGCCAAGCTGAGGCGTGGAAGCGCACCGTGGAAGCGCTGCGCGAAGTGGCCATCCCTGAGCCGGAGAAGCGTGCGCGTGACTATCCTCACCAGCTTTCCGGCGGCCAGCGCCAGCGTGTGATGATTGCCATGGCGCTGGTGAACAATCCGCAGCTACTGATTGCCGACGAGCCCACCACGGCGCTCGATGTAACCATCCAGGCGCAAATTCTGGAACTGCTGGCCGGGTTGCGTGAGAAGCACAAACTGGCCATGCTTTTTATCTCGCATGACCTGGGCGTGGTTTCACGCGTGGCGGAACAGGTAGCCGTAATGTATGCCGGAGAAATTGTTGAGATGGGACCAGCGGCTGGAATTTTTTCTTCCGCCCGGCATTCCTATACACGCGGGCTGATCAGCGCCATTCCTACGCTGAAGACGGACCGCGCCGTCCCCTTGGCGACCGTGGAAGGAACTGCCCGGCCAACCAACGCGCTCCCATTGCGGGAAATCGCCCCGGGACACTGGGCGCGAGTATCGCCCTAAAGAATTGGTACACTCATCAGTCGATTTATTTTGAGGCCATAGCACTTTGCGCGTACTCATTCTTTCAGATATCCATGCCAACCTTGAGGCGCTTGAGGCTTGCCTGGACGCAGCGCCCGAATATGACCAGGTCTATAACCTGGGTGACATTGTGGGCTACGGCGCAAATCCTAATGAGGTAACGGAGCGCTCGCGCGAGCTGTGATCGATTTTTGTGCGCGGCAATCATGACAAAGCGTGTTCCGGACTCAGCGACCTGCATGACTTTAACCCCATCGCCGGCCTGGCCGCGCTGTGGACGCGCGAAAAGCTATTCGATGCCCATCTGCAATTTCTGCGGGAGCTGCCGCATGGCCCGCTTGCGCCGATGGACGATGTGCATTTGGTCCATGGCTCTCCGCGCGATGAAGATGAATACATCCTGATGGCCAGTGACGCTTATGCCATGCTGGACCAGAGCGATGTTCCCCTGACTTTTTTTGGACACACGCATGTCCAGCGCGGTTTCCTGCTTGAGGGCGCGGGACCAGGAAAGATTTTTGCACCCAACTACAAATCCGCCAAGGGCGCGCAGACGGTGAAACTGGAAGTGAAACCGAACACAAAATATCTTTTGAACCCCGGTTCAGTGGGCCAGCCGCGCGACAACGATCCCCGGGCAGCGTTCCTGCTCTATGACACGGATGCCGGCATGATCACATTTCATCGCGTGCCTTATGACATCAAGCGCGCGCAGGAAAAAATCTTTGCCGCAGGCTTGCCGGAGCGGCTCGCCGTCCGGCTGGAGGAAGGCCGTTGACCCAGAAGTCTCTGTTCGATTCACCTGAGCCGCGCACCACAGCCCCGGCAATCAAGGCCAATATTGATGGCGGCGCCCGCGGCAATCCCGGCCCTTCGGCTTATGGCGTGGTAGTCCGCAACGCCAAGGGCGAGATCATCGCTGAGCTCTCTGATTACCTGGGCAGCCAGACCAATAACTATGCTGAATATTCAGGACTGCTGGCCGCGCTGGAATACGCCGTCCGGGAAAAACACCCTTCGCTGCTTGTAATCAGCGACTCTGAACTTATGGTGAAACAGATGAAAGGCCAATACAAAGTGAAAAATCCGGGCCTGCTGGAGCTCTATACACGCGCGCGATCGCTGGTGCGCAAACTGGAACATTTTTCCATTCAACACGTGCTGCGGGAACAGAATCGCGATGCGGACCATCTGGTAAATGCTGTTTTAGACAGCAGAGCAAAAGGAGCGCGATGACACGACAGAATTTTTCCAGCGGGACCAAATGGGAGCCGGTCGTCGGCTATTCACGGGCTGTGCGCATGGGAAACACCATTCACGTATCCGGTACCACGGCAACTGACGCGAATGGCAACATTGTTGGTGTGGGAGACGCGTACGCCCAAGCCATGCAGACTCTCAGAAATATTCAATCTGCTTTGGAGCGCGCCGGCGCCAGCATGAAAGACGTGGTGCGCACACGGATGTTTGTGACCAACATCACTGCCGACTGGGAAAAAGTTGGACGGGCACATGGCGAGTTCTTTGCCAATGTTCTTCCGGTAACCAGCATGCTGGAAGTTTCAAGGCTTATTTCGCCGGAGATGCTGGTGGAGATTGAAGCCGAAGCCATTGTTGGAGAATGAATCCTGAAGCGCCGTACATCGGCATTTAACGGGCCTACTGAACACAGATGCTCGCTGGTTCAACTGTCCCATAGTTCAGTTGCCCATGGGACCTGGCTGAGATAAGCGCCGGTGGCGGCAAAAATCCTGCAGCTATATAATCGCCCGTTTTTATTTTTGTGAGGTGCATCATGCTTTTGAAGCTCTCCGGCTTCGTCCTATGCCTCTGCCTGCTGGCGGGACCGAGTTTCGCCCAATCGGGGCCATGCAAGATTACTGACCACGCTGAATACACCAAGAAGATCAGGGAATTCACCACCGAGCCGGTTTTCTCCACTGAACTGGTGGACCATTTGCCCTTGAGTTCCTGTGTTCCGGCGCCGGACAGTTTTCTGCACCACATCGTTGGCGCTCCGGATGTGCTGGATTACACCAGGCAGATCAATGACTATATGCGGCTGCTGGCTTCCAGGAGCCCACGGGTGAAACTGTGGAGCATTGGCAAGTCAGAAGAAGGCCGGGAGATGCTGGTGGTGGCGGTAAGCGATGAAGCCAATCTTGCCAAACTGGATCGCTACAAGGAAATCACGGCGCGGCTGGCTGATCCGCGCGGCCTGAGTGAAGCTGATGCGCAAAAGCTGATCGCTGAAGGCAAACCCATCTACTGGGCTGATGGCAGCATCCATTCGCCCGAGACCGGAGCGCCGGAGATGCTGATGGAGCTGGCCTACCGGCTGGCCGTGGAAGACACGCCGTTCATCCAGAAGATCCGCAAAGACGCCATTGTGCTGATTACGCCGATTGTCGAGGTCGACGGGCACGACCGCATGGTTGATATCTACATGCAGCACAAAAAGCATCCAGACCAGCCGCCCTATCCGCTGGTCTGGTGGGGACACTACGTTGCGCATGACAATAATCGCGACAATCTGGGCGTGAGCCTGGCGCTCTCACGCAACATGATCAAGACTTTTCTCGACTGGCATCCCACTGTGATGCATGATCTGCATGAGTCAGTGCCGTATCTCTACATCATGACCGGCACCGGGCCGTATAACGCTTGGCTTGATCCAATCGTAATCAGCGAGTGGCAGGAGATGGCTTATTACGAAATCGAGGAGATGACCAAGCGCGGCGTGATCGGCGTGTGGACGCACGGCTTTTACGATGGCTGGGCGCCGAATTATCTTCTTTCCATCGCGAACAATCACAATTCCATCGGGCGGTTCTATGAGACATTCGGCAATGGCGGCGCGGACACGCGGGTGCGCACGTTGCGTCCGCCGGACACCAGCCGGGAATGGTTCCGGCCCAATCCTCCACTGGCCAAGGTGAAATGGTCAGCGCGCAACAACATCAACATGCAGGAGAGCGCGATTCTCTTTGGCATGAACAATCTGGCCAGCAACGGGCAGAAGTTTCTCAATAACTTTTATCTCAAGAGCAAGCGCGCGGTAGCCAAGGCGCGTACGGAAGGTCCTGCGGCATGGGTGTTTCCGGCGGATGATCCACGCCCCGGCGAGCAGGCGCGCATCCTTACGCTGTTGCAGATGCAGGGCGTAGAGGTGCATCGGACGGAAAAAGAGGTCCGGCTGCCCGCGACGGCTGAGAGCACGCGGGAAACATCAGGTAAAGTAGCCAAAGCCTCGCAGCCTGAGAAGCCGGCACGATCTGAAAAATCCGAGGCCGCGAAAGATGAAAAAAAACCGGCGGAAACTGTGATACCCGCCGGCAGCTATGTGGTCCGCATGGACCAGCCATACAGCCGCCTGGCGGACATGGTGCTGGACACGCAATATTACAGTTCCAGAGACCCACGCTCTTATGACGACACCGGCTGGACGCTGGGCGCATTGCGCAACGTGAAGACCATTCGCGCCGTGGAACCGGAAATCCTTGATGCGCCGATGCAAAAAGCCGGCAAGATCGAACCGGTGGGAGCGATTGACGGCACGGGCAAAACTTTTCTCATCCAGCACAATACTGACAACGCCCTGGCCACATTGCGCTTCCGCATGGCCAGCACGCCCATGGAAGCGGCGGAAGACGCGTTTGAAGCCGATGGAATTAAGTTCAAGCCAGGAACGTTTGTGCTGAAGAACGCTGATCACGCGCAACTGGAAAAAGCCGCGAAAGAGCTGGGGCTGAAAGTCCACGCAACAAGCGCGGAAATAAAAGTTGCGACGCACCCGCTGGCTGCGCCGCGCGTGGGAATCGTACACAACTGGCAGAACACGCAGAATGATGGCTGGTTCCGCATCGCTTTTGAAGAGCAGAAAGTACCGTATAGCTATGTTGCCGATACATGGCTGCGTGAAACGCAGGACCTGCGGGAAAAACTTGACGTTATTATCCTGCCGCCAATGGGCGGTGGCGGTCCCGCCGGACTGAGTGCGATGTTGCGCGGGCTGCCCCGGCGCGGCAACCCGCTGCCATGGAAGAACAGTGAAGATACGCCAAACTTTACCGCTCCTGGGCTTGACGCCACGGAAGATATTCGCGGCGGCCTGGGCTACCAGGGGTTGGCGAACCTGGAACGGTTTGTAAGTGAAGGCGGATTGCTGATTGCGGTCCAGACCAGTGCTTCTCTTCCCGTTGCCGGCGGAATGACGGACATGGTCAACGTGGCCGACGCACGCACCATGCAGGCGCCGGGCAGCGTTGTGCTTTCAAGCATTGACGACAAGAAAAGCCCGATCACATATGGCTATGACGACAAGTTGTATATCTACTTCCGCCAGGGGCCGGTGATTACCGTCGGCGGAATCGGCGGTGGGCCGGGCGGCGGAGGCGGCGGACCTGAAGAACCTGCCGGCGCGCGCTCCAGCGGACGCGGCTCAGCGAGCGATCCAGATGTGATCCAGGGCCGGAAGTATGCCGCGCCGGAAAAGCCGGTGAAGCGCAGTCCGCGCGAGCAGGAGCTTTATGTTCCTGAAGATTTGACTGAAGCGGCGCGCTGGGCTCTCCCACCCAAAGACCAGCAGCCGCGCGTGGTGCTCCGTTTTGCCGCGGAAAAAGAGCTGCTGCTGAGCGGCATGATTACCGGCGGTAATGAAATCGCGGAGAAACCGGCCGTGGTGGATGTGCCGCACGGCAAAGGGCACGTCGTCCTGTTTGCCAACAACCCCATGTGGCGCAATGAGACCATGGGCAGCTTCTTCCTGATTTTTAACGCTGTGATGAATTACGACCATCTGGATGCAGGAAGAGCAGCTAGTGCGCCTGGAACAACTCCCACAACGGCAAGCGGTGAAGAGGACGAACAGGATTGATTAGCGCTGTAACAGCTAGCGTTACTGGACGGCGTCGCCAGGTTCCCAGCGCCAGCGTTTTTTTCTGGCGTCCCACCAGACGGCGGAGTCCATGATCTGGGCCTCAAGGGCCTTGATAATGAAGATAGGCGGCTTTTTCTTGCTGATGAGCATGCGTCCAACCTCGACCGAATCGAACGGAACATTCACCAGGACAAACTTTCCTTTGGGGGTTGCGGCATGCCATGCTTCTTTGCCGCTGCCAAAAATTACCAGCAGATGATGCGCGTGTTCCGGATCGGAGCGGAAAGACGAGGTAAGGCGGGGATCGCCAAAGCCGAAATATGCATGGTAAGGATCGGCCACCTGATATTTAAACGCAAAGGAATCGGGCAAAGGGTCTTTGCTATTGGCGACAATGGCCACATCTTCCACGCCGTCGCCGTCAAAGTCAGCGATGATGACCGGGGTGGGAAATTTGGCGGGGACGGTGAACGTATCTCCAAACTGTTGTTTGACCGTTGCCGCTAACTGTGCCGCGTCAACCGCCGCAGGTGCAGGCGTTGCCTGTGGCGATTGTGCTGCCGCCATGCAGGCGGCCAGAAACAAAACATTGCCCAGTAACTTCATGAGCAAAGTCTACCGCTTTTTTGTCCGGAACAAGCCGGGAATTAGAGGTTTGTATCCCGCTCGCCAACACGCGCCAGGCGCTGTTTGCGGTTGATCCATGCGGCCCACAGGGTCACGCTGATTCCTGACGCCAGAGCGGCGAACAGCAGCACCACGATAGGCAACGGAAGATAGAAGTACATGCTAAGGATCCAAAGCACGAGCAACGCAAGTACGGTCCACATAATTTTTCTGGTCCCCGAGATGCGCCGGTCAGTCCCGCGCAAACTCCTTCTTCTTAGGATGGAGTTTACGAGCGGCGAGTTGACTCGAATTCGGATGGTCCTACTCAATTTTTACCTGTAGCCGTACATTTACGATCTTAAGCGAGTCGTCAACCTGTTCAAACGTCAACCACGTCCATTTGTGTCCCGGCACTTTTACCAGGGTGCGGGCCAGGAACTGTTGCACATAGGTGGAGTCATAAGGCTCGCCTTCTCCCAATTTCCACGTCTGGGTAAGTTTGCGCGCCTGCTCTGCATCCACGCCTTCAATCTCCAGCTTCCCCATGTGATATAGCTCGCCTTCCTTGATGGCAAAGTCATATGTCACCGTCTTATCGCCAAAAGCCGGAACGGGATTGATGGTCACGCCTTCTCGTCCAAATTTACCAAAGAGCTTGCGTATCTGGGCAAGATCGCGCTCCAGTTGCAGCGCGTTTACCGGCTCACCGCTTTTGAGCGTTACATGTTTGGCAAGCTCGTCGCTGGGGACAAGCGTGTTCCCTGACCATGTAAAGCCTGCCAGCCGGTATTGCTCGCCCTCGCTAACGGAAACCTCCACGGTAACCAGGTCTTTGTCGGCGACTCTGGGCTGGATTTCGGCGACGGCAAATTTAAGGTAGCCATGCTGGCGGTAAATTGGGGCCAGGTTTTTTGCCAGGACGATTGCCACATCACTGCGCAGATAAGCTGTGCCTTTTAACGGAGCGACCGCCTTTGACAATTCTTCCGGCAGCATGTGGCTTGCGCCGGAAAGGACCACGTCGCGGACCTTCAGGCTGGCGTTGGCCACCCTGAATTTGTAGGCAGTCGGGAGCTGCCCGAATTCCGCCGACAGCATGTAGGAAATTTCGCTGGGCAGGTTTTTAGAAGCCAGGAATTTCGCCAACGCGGCGGAAACATCATCAGACATGCTGCCGGAGGTGGGCAACTGGCCATGGTACAACGGGACCGACTGATGCACGGCCTCCTGCAGCTCGCCTTCATTGAACCAGACAAAATTTTCAAACACGGCGGGCAGGAACTTCTCGCCGTCACTCACCTGGAAGTCGGCCTCCACGCCTTTCACGCCGGTCGCGGGCTTAAAAATGAACTGCACGGAAGAGAAAGCGCCGCTGTTTCCCAGGCGATTGGCGGCGTTTTGCAGATCATCTGAAGTTACCTGCGTATTTACGGTAAGCCCCGTGGCGCGTAACAGATCGTCCTGCTGGTAGCGTTCTGATCCGGTCACCAGCACGCGGGCCAGGTTGAAACGGTCAGCCGCGCCAGCCAGCGCCGGCAGAAGAAACAGGAGAAAGGCGATAAAAACGGTAAGACGTCGCATAGGGTCAGTGAGTATTCTGCCTTGAAAACCGCACTGTGGCTAGGCAGTGGCCACGCCGCCCGGAGAAGCCGCATCTAACCTTGAAATACAGATGGAAATACGGCTGTTTGAAGGACCGGCATGAACAGGATTTATTTTGCAGCACTAATGGCAGCTTTGTTCGTCTTCTCCGGGTGCGGTGGCGTGTCAAACCACGTTACAACCCAGCCGCCTCCGCCTTCGGCCACCGCGGACCACGTCTTCCTTGTGGTGCTGGAGAACCACAGCTTTGGCCAGGTGATAGGGAACCCGGTAATGCCTTACCTGAATTCGCTGGCCACCGCGCACAGCCTGGCGGCAAGCTACTTTGCTGACGCGCATCCCTCCATTCCCAACTACTTCATGTTGACCACGGGAAATGTCGAGACTTTTGACGACACTTTCTCCGGAACGATTTCCGATGACAACATCGTAAGGGCGCTGAATGGCGCAAACAAATCATGGAAGGCATACGTTGAAAGCCTGCCCTCCAGCGGATATACCGGGCCGACTGTTGGCACGTACCTCAAGCGGCATAACCCGTTTGCCTACCTGAGCGACGTGACGGGATCACCGGCACAGGCGGCCAACATGGTGCCCTTCTCACAGTTTGCGGCGGACCTGAATGCCGGATCATTGGCGAACTTTGTCTATATTCTTCCCAACTCACAAGATGATGCGCACGATTGCCCCGGAGGCGCGGCCACGTGCCCTGACGACCAGAAGCTTGCCGCGGCCGATGCCTGGCTGAAAAACAACATCGATCCACTCATCAAGAGCCCAAAATTTGGCAACAGCGTGCTCATTATCACGTTTGATGAGTCCGTGGACACGGATATTACCAATGGCGGCGGCCAGGTCATGACGGTCCTGTTAGGGCCGCACGTAAAGACGGCCTTCCGCTCCAGCACCATGTATCAGCACCAGTCAACATTGCGTACGGTCCTGCAACTGCTGCGGGTAAGCGATATGCCGGGAGCTTCAGCGATTGCAAATTCCATGGGGGAGTTTTTCCAGTAGCGGAGTAGCGGAGAACAAATCCGCGTCCCAAGCGTCCGCTTTAGCTGAATCTCTCAAAAGCCCATGAACAGCATTTTCTTGGGCTTTTGTTTTTGCGCGAAGGCCCGGTTGAGGAACTCTACCATCGGCGCCATGAGAGCAAATCGCCTGGCCAGTTCCGGCACCAGGCGCGGCGAAGTCAGCAGCTTTATGTCGACTGTGGATTCCAGATACCATTGTTTCTGCCGCAATAGCCCCTCAGCAGGATGGTCCACGGGAAACCCTTTGGGCATGCGGCTCAACTGCTCGCCTTGTAACGTGCCAATAGTTTTGCGCAACGTCTTGCCGCCAAGGATTTCCTGGAACTCACGGTGATGTTCCTGCAGCAGGGTGCGGTAGGCCAGCAGCTCATCGCGGTCCGGTGAATAGACGCCGGCAAAGGCCAGCACTTCTTTCTCAGTGAAATGCAGATAGAACACCGCTCCTTCCCGCTTCGCCGCGTTATGGCG
>DATBCN010000673.1:0-4138 GCA_036270475.1 Candidatus Angelobacter sp.
TCAAAGAAGCCGTGGCCTGCGCCCGCGGCATCGGTAAAACTGCCGACGATAAATCCCAGAACGTTCACGCCAAAGGCCACTGAGTTCGCCGCTCCCGGAGGATCAAGCTGGGTGAAGATCCCACGGATGCGCGTGAATGCATGCGACACGCCGGCGGCGTTAGTAAACACGCCAACAACTTCATCGAGATTATTGATGCCGAAGGCGATGGTGTTGTGTCCGCCGGGAAAATCAACCTGCGTGAACGTCTTGCCGGCCTTCACAAAGCCGTGTGTCTGACCGGCAGCGTCATTGAATGAGCCTGCGATCTCGCCATGGTCGTTGATGCTCAGCCCCAGTGTGGAAGTGCTGCCGGGAAAATCAAATCGCGTAAACGCCCCCGGACGCCCAACGAGTCCGTGCGAGGCCCCGGCAGCATCAGTAAATGATCCGGCAATTACGCCCGCGTCATTGATGGCAACGGTGCGCGTGGCCGTTGCGCCGGGAAAATCCAACTGCGTGAATGACGCGTGCTGGTGCAGAAAGCCGTGCTGCTTGCCGGCTGCGTCCACAAAAAAGCCGATGATATCGCCCTGGGCGTTGACGCCGTCCGCTTCAGTGGAGGCGCTGCCCGGAACATCAAGCTGGGTAAAAGTGAATGCAGGCGCTTGCCCAGCGGCGGAGACACTTGCGAGCACCATGCCCGCCACCGCCAGAGATAAAACAAACAAATAAGTTCTGCGTACTTTCATTGATCTTGCTCCTTTACAAACGGCTTATGGTAGCTGGCCTGAGGCGGAGAAAGGTGAAAGTACAATAAATAAGAAAAAAGCTAAATCCCAAAATGGAATGGGAGAGCGTCGTCTACTTTGCAATCGGCGGCGACCCTGCTTTGCGGAAGAGAACCTTTGTGTTCCTTCGTGCGCTTTGTGGTAAATACCAGAGGCTTGGTTATTCTGACGTGAAGTAATCCACGGCCACGGGGCTTTCAAAGAGTGAATAATCCCGCGTAACCACGGTGATGCCGCTTTCCGTCACAACATAGTTCTTGGCATCCTCAACCGGATCAAATCCAATCACAGTTCCTTCCGGTATGTGGACATCACGGTCAATAATGGCCTTGCGGATGCGGCAATGGCGGCCGATATTTACGTGCGAAAAAATGATGCTGGTATCCACTTCCGTGTACGAATTCACGCGCACGTCAGAGGAGAGCACGCAATTGCGCACATAGCCTCCGGAAAGAATGGAGCCGGGGCAGACGATGGAATCAATGGCCATGCCGGTGCGTCCGGGCTCGCCAAAAACAAACTTGGCCGGTGGATACTGCCGCTGGTGGGTGCGGATAGGCCAGTGCTTGTCATACAGGTTGAACACCGGAGAGACCGAAACGAGGTCCATATTCGCTTCGTAATAGGCTTCAATCGTGCCCACATCGCGCCAGTACTGCGCTTCCTTCATGTTCTCATCAATAAAGTTGTAGGAAAATATTTTGTACTGGTCCAGGATTTTCGGCAGGATGTCCTTGCCAAAATCGTGCGATGAATTGGGGTCTTCCGCGTCCTTGAGCAAGACGGGCAAAAGCACATCAGTATTGAAAATGTAAACGCCCATGGAGCCTGACACCATCTCAGGGTTATACGGCGAGCGCAGCTTGGTGGCCTTGGGCTTCTCTTCAAAGCCGGTGATGCGTCCATTGCGGTCAATTTCCACCACGCCAAAGCGATCACACTCGCTGGGGTCAATCAGGATCGTCGCCAATGACACGTCCGCGCCGCAAGCCTGGTGATGGTCCAGCATGAGCTGGTAGTTCATTTTGTAAATGTGGTCCCCGGAGAGAATCAGCACATGCTTTGACTGCTCACTGCCGATGGAATAAATGTTCTGGTAGACGGCGTCCGCCGTGCCCAGATACCAGTTGTCACTCACGCGTTTCATGGGCGGCATGATCTCAATAAACTCGCCCAGTTCGTTTGCCACCACTGAGCTCCAGCCTTCACGGATGTGGCGATTCAGAGAAAGCGCTTTGTATTGGGTAAGGATGTAGACCTTGCGCAGGTCAGAGTTGATGCAGTTGGAGAGCGTGATGTCGATGATGCGATAATTGCCGCCGAACGTTACGGCCGGTTTTGCGCGGTCGCGCGTGAGCGGGTAGAGCCGTTCTCCGGCCCCTCCGGCGAGCAATACTCCAAGCGTATCCTTCATATGTGTTGTAAGCAGGTCTTTTTTTACAGACCCGTGAAAAACGCGGGGCAGACCACAAACCCCAGGAAACTTTTTATGCTAGCAGAAAAAAGAAAAACCGGCGCAACACTGTGCCTGGTTCCGGCCGGGACGGACAGAAGACGTAGCTATGAAGCATCGTCAACGCTGATGCGCAGTGATTTCAAAAAGCGCACGTCATGGGCATTGATGCTGAATTCAGGTTCGCTGTTCTTTTTGCGCGTGCCCACCAGTTGGGGCGGCGCATCGGCCGGTTCGTCATCATGGCGGTTAAAGCCCACGGTAGCTTCCAGCACCAGAAAAACGTCAAACCCTTCGTCCTTTATCTTTGCGATCACCAGCGCGATCTGCTCGGATTCTGAAAGTGAGCCATTGATGGCTTCTCCCAGTTCTTTCATCAATTGCTTCAGGCGTGTATTCACCGCAAACTCCTCTGGCTCCTGCTATTGGATGCCCGTGAGGTTACCTGCGTTTTATTCGTCATGGTTATTCTTAACAAGAATACGCCGATTTTCAGGCTACAATAAGCAAAATGCCGGAAATTTCCAGTGTTAAAAATGCGCTGCAAACTGTTGTAAAGAAAGACCGGCTGCTCAACGCCGCGTTTGCCGGCGGCAAATCGCTGCTGGTTTCAGTGAGCCGTACCTTTTATGCCCTGTGGCTGCAGACAACGGGGCTGATTTACGTGTTTTTTACCGTTGCCGGCGGGACATCGCTCGTTGTCGAGTACCACAAGCACCAATTTGCCGACCCCAAGCGCCTATTTATCGAAACCCTTTTCACCCTGGTTTGCGGATACTTTACCCTGCACTCATTCATGAAAGCCAAACGCACCGCAAAACAAAAATAGCGTGGCGGTAAAGTGCGCTTTTCCGATAAACGAAGTATTCTTTTTCGTAGA
Source organism: Candidatus Angelobacter sp. (assembly GCA_036270475.1). Classification (GTDB taxonomy): domain Bacteria; phylum Acidobacteriota; class Terriglobia; order Terriglobales; family Acidobacteriaceae; genus Angelobacter. Next base: position 3,104 of record DATBCN010000673.1, read on the forward strand.
TCAAGCGCCCTTTTCCGGCTGAATCATGCCCGAAGACCTTAAACTCGAACGCAACATCGCTCAGCAAAAGACTGAGTTAAAAGCGGAATCCAGCCAGCTCAAAGACATTGAGGTACAGCCGCTTTACACTCCATCTAATCTTGAAGGCTGGGATTACGACGCTGACGCGGGCTATCCCGGGGAATTTCCTTTTACCCGGGGCGTGCAGGCAACCATGTATCGCGGCCGCCTGTGGACGATGCGCCAGTATGCCGGCATGGGCGACGCCGAGGAATCCAACAAGCGCTATAAGTATCTTCTTTCCCATGGGACCACCGGCCTTTCGGTTGCATTCGATCTGCCTACGCAGATCGGCATGGACTCAGACCATTCCATGGCCATTGGTGAAGTGGGCAAGGTGGGCGTGGCCATTGATTCGATTGAAGACATGGAGCGGCTCTTCGCGGGGATCAATCTGGAAAAGATTTCTACATCCATGACTATCAATGCGAGCGCGGCTATTTTGCTGGCGCTGTACATTGCCGTGGCCAGGCGATCGGGCGCTGATCCACGCAAGCTCAGCGGAACCGTGCAGAATGACATCCTCAAGGAATACATTGCCCGCGGGACCTATATCTATCCGCCGCGGCAGGCGCTGCGCATTATTACGGACATGTTTGCTTACGCCAATGAGCATGTGCCGGAGTGGAACCCGATTTCCATCTCCGGATATCACATGCGCGAGGCGGGCTGCACCGCGGTGCAGGAAGTGGCTTTTACTCTGGCGAATGCCATCGCCTACGTTGACGCGGCCTTGCATGCCGGGCTAGACGTGGACAGGTTCGCGCCGCGCCTCTCTTTCTTCTTTAACGCGCACAATAATTTCCTTGAAGAAGTGGCCAAGTTCCGCGCCGCACGCCGCATGTGGGCGCGCATCATGCGCGACCATTTCGGGGCCAAGAACCCGCGTTCTCTCATGTTGCGCTTTCACACGCAGACCGCCGGCTCCACGCTCACGGCGCAACAACCGGAGAACAATATCGTCCGCACCGCCCT
>DATBCN010000674.1:0-4480 GCA_036270475.1 Candidatus Angelobacter sp.
GCTCTTTTTGCGTCGTCCACGCTGATGGCTTGTCCGTAAGGGTTGGGCAACATTTTGGGGCCTCCATTCCATGCGCAGGAGCGCGGAATGGCGAGTCTAAGATGCCGCGCGCAACCCCGTCAAATCGTCAAGCAACAGAGCTGCAAGTTAGAATGCTAACGACGCGCTTTAAAACGACGAACTTTAAAATGACGCACTTTAGAACATGGAACCCATGACAATGGAACCGATCTCACACTTTTTTTATTCAGACCGCCTGAAGCTGCAGTTCTGGGACTACGGGCAGGATGGCAAACCATCTCTCGTCCTGGTCCACGGCGGCCTGGACCATGCCCGCAACTGGGACTGGGTGGCGCGCTCGCTGCGCGAACACTACCACGTCTACGCGCTTGACCTGCGCGGACACGGCAATAGCGCGTGGGCCCCGGGAGCAATGTACAACGTTGCCGAACATGTGCTCGATCTTTCCGCGCTGCTCGATATCATTGATGAATTTCCCATCCGGCTCGTCGGCCATTCGCTTGGCGGCATTATTGTGCTGCATTACTCCGGCGTCTACCCGGATCGCGTATCCAAAGCCGTCTCCATTGAAGGCATCGGTTTTCCGCCGGCCCATCGCGTTCACGGGCCGGCCTCGCAGCGGCTGCGTTACTGGATGGAATCCCGGCGCGACATTGAGAAGCGACACCTCAAATCCTATCCCAGCCTTGACGCCGCCATGGCCCGGATGAAGGAAGCCAATCCGCACCTGAGCAATGAAGTCGCGCGCCATCTCACTCTCCACGGCACCAACTGGGACTCTGAAGGCTGCCTCACCTGGAAGTTTGACAATTACGCCCGCGCCATCTCTCCCTTTGGCCACACGCTTTCTGATACCGCGGAAATTTACGGGCAAATCACCTCGCCCACTCTGCTCTTCTGGGGACTGGAAAGTTTTGCTCCCGTGCCGGAAGAAGATCCCCGCGTGAAGGCCATGCGCAACTGCCGCATGGTGAAGGTGCCAAAGGCCGGACATTGGGTACACCATGACCAGTTGGATTTGTTCTTGAAGGAGACAACCGGCTTTCTGGCGGAGTGAGAACGGAGTCGCCATGCGCTCCTAAGCACAGGTTGCTTCTGTGGCATCAATCGCAGGGCGAGGGCGCCTGCGGTCCACTCTGCTTCTCCAAAAGCACCAATAGCCCACCCTAAAACCAACGGCGTGTATTACGGTTTCCGGCGGCGTTCAGATGGAATGAGTGGAAAAGTTTTTTGGGAATGCAACGAATGCGCGGAAATCCTTACTTCTTGATCAGCCGCGTTCCTTTGTACCGGCGGCCGCACGGAGGAATATGGATTGTCCTACCGCGAGTTGGCCGGCGCGAATGACCGTGCCGTAAATTCCCGCATTATTTTGGTTCACACGGACCACGGCCTTCAGCATTTCTGGCGCAGGAAGTGCTGAGTCCGGATCAAGGTTCAGCATTGAGCAGCGGACGTCGCGCATCGTCACGGCAATGGCGGGGGCGTTATCTTCCTGGCCGAATGAGAGTACACCGCCGACCCACTCGTCCTCCTGGAAGGCTAGCGGTCGCAATGCACGAACTAAAACATTTGGGCGAAATCGCCGCACGTCAGGGCCCTGCCCCGCGAGCCGTGTGATCTCGCACACTGTATCCATGGCGATAACGGAGATGCTCCCCTCATCAAAGATGCCATGATTCAACTGCATCATCTGCACAGGAGCGCCGTAGCGTCGTCCAACTTCAGCGGCCAAGTCATCCCCAAAGACTGGCATTTCTTTGCCATCCGGCGTGCGAACGTGTGTGGGAAGGCCGGCCTGCGCGCCATCGTCATGGCGCTGCGGAGCAAACAGGACCAGGTCAGGAAGCTTGCTTGCTGTTAGCCATGGCATGCCGCTGCGGTTGTCAAGCCGGCGGAACGCCAGGCGTCTGTCACCTTCCAACCCGTGCCAGCCCATGTTAGCGACGTCAAGCCGTTCGCCACCCATGGACTTCACTGGATACCGGAAGATCGCCTCCACCTGTCCGACTTCTATGAGCATGCTCGATTCGTTATGCACGAAATCCTTTTATCTTCAACTATCATGATTGGCGGCTTCGGCTCGAGATACCCGGACACAATCTGTTATTCCGCCAAACAAAAAGCCACAATCGTGTTCCCACGAACGCCGGTCTTCTTTTCTATCTCCGTAATCAACTTTTCTTCCAGATTGTCCGGATCAGGGACCATTTCGCAGGCGGCAATCTGCTCATCCGTTGCGCCGTGATAACAAAGTTCGCACACCGCCAATCCGTTTTCTTCTCCGGAACGTACAGGCGGACCAAAAGTGCGGCATGTCATCGGTCGCGCGGCATATAAATCGCACGCTCCAGTCGCTGGATCGAGCGCGGGGCAGGGCTCGTCATTGGCGAACTCAGCAAACCTGGCTTCGGCATTCTCGTCATCGTCCAAAATGCCTGTCCTGGGATCGCCGGGAAACTCCGGCGCCAACCGCGCTATTGCCTGCTTAGCCCGTTGGCTCACATCCGCCGCGCGCCGTGGACCACTGCGTTTGAGAGCCGCCAGCCCTTTGCGCAATCGGGCGGCATCAAGCTGGCTGATGGCGAATGGCCCGTAGCAGCATTGTGTGCAGCCCTTGCGACATGCCAGCCAGTCACCGCTTTTGCGCGCCGTCTCAGCCAGCGCAGCGTCCACAATCTGGACCAACTTCTTGTCAGCCTCTGGCCGTGGAGTACGCACACACAAAGCATAACCGACAATCGCCGCGCGTAAAAACGGGCGGAGCTAAGTTTGCTCCGCCCACCTTGTTCACGTTCATTCAATTTTGTTGCTGGTTATTTCTTTTCTTCAGCCTTTTGTTCCTCGCCGGTCTGCTTGCCCTTGCGCAGCATTGACAATTTCGCAACATTCACGGAATGATCTGCCTCATTCAGCTTGGCCTTGATCTGCACATGATGGCCCTCATGGCCCTTCACGGCATCCATGTTTTCAATGTTCCATGCCTGTTTGTCCTTGTCATTGATAAAGACCGTCTTGCCGTCCTGGTCTTTGACCCATCCGGTCAGGCGCAAAGGCTTGCCTTTTTCCGCGGCCTTGGCTTCCTTCTTTTCCGCTTTCTGGACCTTCTTATCGCTGGCTGTCTGGTCTTTGGTTGCGGGTTCCTGGGCCGCCATGGTCAGTGCAGCAGTAATCAGGAATGCAAACAAAAATGTGGTTATGCGTTTCATCAAAGTGGTTCTCCTTCCCTACCCCATTGGGATGCGGGGGCATGGCGAAAGGAGGGCTGCCATCACTATACAAACAAATAACTTAGGCAACACTTGGATTGGGGAAAAGTTGCGGTCAGGCCTTCAGTTTTTCGCCGAATTTCTGCTCGAACTTCTTTACCTTCGGCGCCACCACAAACTGGCAATAGGGCTGGTTCCCGTTGTTGGCAAAATATTCCTGATGATAGTCCTCGGCCACAAAAAACTTGCCTGCCGGTTCCAGCGAGGTAACAATTGGATTGGGCCACGTCCGCGCCGCCGTCATTTCGTCAATCTTCTTCTTCGCTTCGCGATGTTGCTCTTCCGAAGCATAGAAAATCACAGAACGGTATTGCGTGCCCATGTCATTACCCTGGCGGTTGAGCGTGGTGGGATCATGGATGGTGAAAAACACGTCCAGAATTTCCCGCAAGCTGGTTTTGGCGGCGTCGAACGTAACGCGCACTACCTCAACGTGCCCGGTATTGCCGTCGCACACCTGACGGTATGTGGGACCGTCAACGTGTCCACCCATATAGCCCGATTCAACCGAGGCGACTCCCTCCATGCGGTCAAATACAGCCTCAAGACACCAGAAACATCCGCCGCCTAAAACGATAGTTTGTAAATTTTCCATAAGGATTGGATGCCTTTGCGCTCTGAAAGTTCCATCTCCAGCGTGTACAGATTAACCACGAACCCGCCGCCTGACAACTCCACGCCGTCAGATGGACTCTTAATTGAATATCCATGAGAGCTGAAAATATAAGAAAGCCATTGGAGCGCCTCCAGGCCGCGTTCTTCCAACGGCTGTTTTTTGTCTTGATTGCGTGCTTCCTGGCCGGGGCATTCGCGCCACGGGGCCATGCGCAGGTCACCATCGCCCAGATCAGCGATACACATCTCGGCGAGGCGCATTCACCCCATGCCTTTGACAATTTGCGCCGCGCCGTGGACATGGTGAACGCGCGCCATCCGGACGCCGTGATCGTCAGCTGCGATATTGGCGAGAACCGCGATGAATGGCTCCGCGCCCGCGGCGTCTTAAAATGGCTGCATGCGCCCGTCTACTACGCGCCGGGAAACCATGACATCCATAGCGACGGCGTGGAAAAATACCGCGGCGTTTTTGGCCCGGACTACTTTCGCTTCCAGGTAAAAGGCGTGACGTTCCTCGTTATCGACTCGCAGTTGCTCGGCAACTTTGACCAGTTTGACGCTCAGTCGCCGCA
>DATBCN010000675.1:0-5355 GCA_036270475.1 Candidatus Angelobacter sp.
GCTTCCATCGGAGATTTTCCGCCGCAGCATCTGGAATTTTTCCTGGTGAGCGCCGCGAAATAGGCCGGAGGTTACGCTGCAGGTTCCTACTGGTTTGGTTCTAGGGTAGATACAGGCTTTGATTAATTGGCGGACGAGAGCTAGACTTTTGGTTTGGCCGCCAATTCTGGTAAATGCTGGGCGGTAGCGGGAAGTTTCCATGGGCCTTCATACCCCGATCGAGACACACCGGACACATCCTTTTGGCGTGGAGATTCTGGACCTAAGGCATTTCAGCTCGCACAACCTGCGTCCGCTGCTGGAGCAGGAAACACTCTTGTGGGCGCAGATGATGTCCTGGGACTACCGGCCCTCGGCAGAGATGATTCTCCGCTATATCGATTCCAAAATTCTGCCTGGTTACGCGGCGGTGGAAGATGGACGCGTTGGCGGCTATGCGTTTTTTGTCTATGAAGGTAGCAAGGGCGTCATCGGCGATCTCTACGCTGACGATTCGGTCCGCATTGAAGGTGACACGGTGGAACACCGCCTGGCGGTGCATGTGATCGGGACGCTGCAGCAGTCGCCGGGAATACAACGCATTGAGGCGCAGCTTTTGCCGCATGAATCCGGCGTGCTGAGCGGGCCATTTCTGGCGGAAGGCTTCCGGCAATATCCGCGGCTGTTCATGACGCTGCCGCTCAGGAACGGCGTCCGGCCAGAGATTACAGCGCTGCCGGACATAGAGTTTCGCCGCTGGGTGGAGGGCGATTTCCAGCCCGGCGCGTCAGTGATCACCACCGCCTATCGCGGGCACATTGATTCAGATATCAATGACCAGTATCGCAGCCTGAACGGATCATTGCGTTTTCTCAATAACATTGTCCGCTTTCCCGGGTGTGGCGTGTTTGATGGCAACGCTTCATTTGTGGCGCTGCATAAGTCCACGCGTTCCATTGCGGGACTGCTGCTCTGCTCGCGTGTGCGTGAAGACGTGGGCCACGTTACCCAGGTTTGCGTGCTGCCGGAGCATCGCGGACGCCGCATTGGCGAGTCGCTCATTGGACTGTGTACGCAGGAGTTGCGCACACGCAACTTCCTGGGCCTGAGCCTGACCGTGACTGAAGCCAATGCCAAAGCAGTGGAACTCTACAAACGGCTGGGCTTTGAAACGCGCCGCCGCTTTGACGCGTTTGTCTGGGAAGGCTAGAGTTTCCTTATTGCCGGGTTATTGTCACCACCGATTTGAACGTTGCTCCGGAAGCGTCCCAACCCTGGATCACCAACTGATGTGTGCCAAAAGCGATGGGCAGAGTTGTGTCTGCCGTGTTGTTGGCGGATTGGTATTTGAGCACGCCATCCAGATACACCTGCGTCGCCACAACCGGATAGCCAGAGGACGCGGTCCCGGCGGCGCGTACAGAAGTGCTGGTGGTTGAGGTAACAGTTGGGCTGGCGATAGTGACGAACGGCGGCTTAACGACTACGGTCGCGGTGGCGGTTGAAGATGCGCCAAGATTGTCAGTGACCGTGGCTGTTACCGTATAAGTCCCGGCAAGTTTGTATTGGTGTGAAGCGCTTACAGCCGTTGCCGATGCTCCGTCGCCAAATGAAATCACCGTGCTGGCAATGGAGCCATCAGGGTCGCTCGATCCGCTGGTGGACGCCGCGATGGAACCTCCAACCAGAATTGAGCCGGAGGTAATGCTGAGCGCTGCCAGCGGCGGCTGATTGGTTGCGGTAACATTCATGGACTTGGAGAAATTGTTTCCGGCGCTGTCCCATCCCTTAACGATCAGCGTATGTGTTCCGCTGGCCAGAGCAATCGTGGTATCCAGATTCGCGGAACCAACCACATATGTGAGCGCGGAATCGACATAGATCTGCATGGCCGTGACGGGCCAACCCGAGAAGGCGCTGGCTACAATATGCACTTGTGAAGGCACGCTTGCGCCGCTGGCCGGGCTGCTTACAATCACTTCCGGGGCCTTGATAGTCACGGTGGTGCTGGCGGATGAAGACGCACCCTGATTGTCAGTGACTTTAGCGGTGAGCGTATAAACTCCGGCAGTGGAATAACTGTGCGAAGCCGCGATTCCGTTGGCGGTTGTGCCATCACCAAAGCTGATGACTGAACTGGCAATCGTGCCGTCAGGGTCAGAAGATGCGGCAGCGCTGGCGCTGACGGTGGCCGGAGCATACGCGCTGCCTGGCGTTGCTGAAATCGCCGCGACTGGCGGCTGATTTGTCCCGGCAAGCACCAGCGTTACAGATTTGCTGTTTGCTGCGCCTAGATTGTCCGTCACCGTGGCGGTGATGGTATAAGTCCCCGCCGCGCTATATGTGTGCGAAGCGCTGGGGCCATTCACGGCAGCGCTGCCGTCGCCAAAATTGATGGAGCTGGCCACAATCGTGCCGTCCACGTCAGTTGATCCGGCGGTTGAAGCGGTAATCGTAATCGGCAATGGCAAAGGGCTGTTTGCTGGGACGCTTCCTGCAGGCGTGGTCACGCTCAGCGCCGCCGTGGGCGGCAGGTTCGGGACCGTGAGCTGCACTCCGGTGGAAATCTTATTGGTGAGTGAAGGCTGGCCGGTGGCTTTAACAAAAATGATGTAGTTGCCGGCATTCAGGCTGAACTGCGCCAGGTTGAGCGATGTTGCCGTAACCGGCGCGTCCGCTAGCCACATTAGATTTGCTCCGTCCTGTGAGGTGTAGACGCTGAAATGGTCCACGGTATTGATCTGGCCGGTAATGCCCCAGGAAACCATAGTCCCTGCCACGGAAGCCGAAACGGTCACGCAATTATCGATGCCGGTTTCAATCTCGGTTCCTTCTTCATAGTCGTTCCAGGTCACAAGCTGGATGCCCGGCATCTGGCTGGTGGTGGAATAGAACTTGCCTGCTTCGGCGATGGTCTGCAGCCACGTCTGTCCGCACTGTTGGTCGATAATTCGGTTTGTGCCCCACAGCGCCAGCGTGTCATTGAATCCCTTGTAGGCGGAGCCGGTGGAATACTCCGCGGGGTAGGCGCGCGCGGTCTTGTAATAGCCGTCCAGATAATTAATCGACATCAGGTCCGTGGGAGAGACCAGAGTAGGCTCCACCCAGGAAAATGCGCCGCCGCTCTGCGCTTTGGTAAAGCCGCTGCCATTGCGGAAGATGAACAAAGGATTTCCCCCCACGCCGGCGCGAACTCGCGTCCAATCGATTCCATAAGCTTCATGCCCAAAGAAATAAACAACCGGGCGTCCGGCGGAGTAAAGATAGGCCGGAGAGTTGGCATAGGTGACGTTCAGATAGTTGAGGTCGTCGATCAGGGTTTGTGTCACGTCGCAACCCACGGTTGTGGCGCAGGTCTTGAGAGCGCCCGCATCATGCATGATGGCGAAGTTGAAACCAGGATGAAGCTCCGCTTGATGCATAAAAGCCTGCGACGCCTGGTCATAAGAAAGAAAGTGGTTGCTTGATTCGCCCCGGCCATACCAATCGACGACAGCGCCGTCCAGTCCCCGGCCCGCCATGTCATTCACCTGCTTCTGCACCTGCAGGGTATCGCTGGAGACGTAGCCCACGTTCATGTGGTCGCCAAAGCCGAACCAGGGAACAAAGTGGGCGTAGATTTTGGCGGTTGATCCGGGATAGAGCAGGCTGCGGGTAGGGACCTTGCTGATATTGGCGCCCCCCAGATTGCCGTTGGTCTGCGGGACAAAGCTTTGCGCCGCGCTGGTGTTGTTGGCGGTCTCCGCGGCAAGCGTGGTGGTGGCCTTAAAGGTGGTCCCCGCCGAAGCTAAAAGCGAAGAGAAGACGATAAAAATGGTTAAGTGTAACCTGTTAATTTGCACGCATCCCCCAAACCGTCGCCTGGGGGACAACGGGAACAAGTGTTACATCGACTGCTTGCGGCTTGCCTTAACGAGTAGGTTCCGGGAATCTTAAACGGCACTTCACCTAGTCCCATCCGAGTGAAACTGTAGGTCGGCCCGATGATTTACCTTAGAGAACTACGCAGAATGACCGGGCAGTGGAGGTTAGGGAAATAGGACAAGGCCCAAAGGTCACACGCAAAAGTGTTTTTTGGAAGAGACAACAGCGAGACAGGAACTTGCGTCTAAAACGATCTGACGCATACGATGGGGTCTGTCTCTGGAAGAAAATCCAGATGGGAAAGGGCTTATGAGCGCGCAACCCAAAGCGGAATCCGCGGCGAAAATTCCCCCGGAAATCAACAGCAAGCTACGCACCCTGGCGCATGATCTGAGCAACTCAGTGGAAACAATCATGCAGGCTTCTTACCTGCTGGCCCAGTCCAATCTGGATGACAACACCAAGAAATGGGCCGACCTGATTGACAAGGGAAGCCGCGATTGCGCGAAGATCAACCGGGAAATACGAGAGATCCTGAAAGCCAGCATGTAGCCCTGGCGCTTTTCTGCCTAAGCCACGCGCAACGGCCGGGCTTTGGCCCGCAGATAATCCTGTGCGTTGCGATAGCCTTCCAGCGTTCCCACATCCATATAGCTCTCGCCGGAAAACTTTCCCCGCACCGGATTTCCCGCGGCGATGAAGGCGTTTAAAAGCTCGCCTAGATACTGGTCCGTGCGGTGCCGCGACTCCCACAATAATTTGAGACGGTAAAATGCTTCTCCCCGCACGGTGACTGCGCCCCAGATCCAGTGGGAACCGGCGTCCGGCTTCTTGACCTGGACCTGCTGCACATAACCCAGTTCATCACAGATGACTGCGTCAAAGACCGTGGGGTCATCCACGGGGAAGAGCACCAGATTGCAATCTGCTCCGCTGGACGCCAGAGCGGGAAGATAAGCGTTTTCGGGAAACCAGATGGTGTCCGGCAGTCCGATCAGCACCTGGTCATGCTGGCGGGCAAATGGAGCTGCGCGAAAAAGGGCGTCGCACAGTCCCAGGGGCTCCTGTTGCACCACATAGAATATTTCGGCGGCGTAATCGCGTTCAGCGTAATACTTCACGATATCTGTCTTTTCTGCCGAAATGACCATGCATATCTGCGTAGCGCCGGCGGCGATCATCCGTTCCACCAGGTATTCTGATACCGCCTTGGGCCGTTCCGCCCCGCCAACCATGCGTGATCCCACGGGCAGCAGTTCCTTGGAGCAGCCCAGTGGTTGTATGCGCTCGCCCGCGCCGGCGGCAGGTATTACACCGATCATTGCGTTACCTCACTCTGTATGGATGCATTTGCGCGGGAGCGTGCCTCTTCCAAATAGCCTAGCAATTGCCGTGCGCGGACCATGCCGGTGTGCTCGTCGAGCGTGCGCTGGCGCGCGCGAGACGCCATCAATTCCAGCACTGAGTCGGGTGTGCGCAATGCATCCTGCACGTCAGCCGCAGTTTTGACAA
>DATBCN010000676.1:0-14722 GCA_036270475.1 Candidatus Angelobacter sp.
CCCGATCACGGCGATCACCCGACACGGCGGTCCCACTCAGTGCGCCATCGCCCCAGGCCCATCCCCGCCTTTGGGAGGCTTTTTCATCAACAGGATCAGCGGCAGGCAGGCGGCGAACATGATGGCCAGCAGAAAAAAGACGTCGATATACGACATCATGGAAGCCTGGCGCTGCACCATGCCGAAGAGTCCGGCGTATGCCTGTTTTGTGGCGGTAGCGGCATCCATGCCGCGGGCCATGAAGGCACCTTTCATTGAGGCCATCATGCTTTGCGCGGCCGGATTATAGATATTCACGTTGCCGCTAAGCGTATTGATGTGCGTCTGGGCGTGGCGGGCGGAAATGGTGGTCACGCTGGCGATGCCGATGCTCGCCCCGATATTGCGCATCAGGTTGAACAGGCTGGTGGCGTTGCCCATCTGTTCTTTGGGAATCAGTCCGTTGGTGATGGTGGTGAGCGGCACAAACAACAGCCCCATGGACATGCCCTGCAAAAGCTGCGGCCAGAAGATGTCCCAGTAGCCGGCGTTCAGGTTCAGGTTGGAGAGCTGGTAAATACTGAATGAAGCGATGATCAGCCCCAGCGCCAGCAGTTTCCGCGCTTCGATTTTGCCCATGAGAATGCCGACGACCGGCATAAAGAGGAATGACCCAAGGCCGCGCGGCAACATAGCCATCCCGGCTTCAAGAGCTGAATATCCCATGAGCGTCTGCAGCCAGAGTGGAAGCAGGACGGTGCTGCCATAAAGGACGAAGCCCAGCACCGTCATAAGAAAGACACCGGTGGCATAGGTGCGGTTCTTGAAGATCCTGAGATCGACCACAGGGTGCCCGGCGATGAGTTCTCTGACGACAAAGAACACCAGCCCGATGACGCAGATGATGCCCAGCGTGAGAATAAAGTGCGAGGCGAACCAGTCGTCTTCCTGGCCTTTGTCCAGAATGATCTGCAGCGCGCCAATGCCGAGCGCCAGATAGCCGATGCCCCAATAGTCAATTCCGCCTTCACCGCGCTTGATGTACGGCGGATCATGAATGAACATAGTGGCCATAATCACGGCCAAAATGCCGATGGGAATATTGATGAAGAAAAGCCAGCGCCAACTGTAACTGTCAGTGATCCAGCCACCCAGCACCGGGCCAAGCATGGGCGCAACCACGATTCCCAGCGCCCAGAAAGCCATGGCCTTGGCGCGTTTTTCCGGCGGAAAGGCCTCCATCAGGATGGCCTGCGAAAGCGGTTGCAGACCGCCTCCGGTTGCGCCCTGGAAGACGCGGAAGATAATCAGCAACGGCAGGTTCGGCGCAATGCCGCAGAGAAAAGAAAAAATGGTAAAGCCGCCGACGGAGAGCAGAAGGATATTGCGGCGGCCAAAATAATTGCCGAGCCATCCGGTGAGCGGCAGAACAATGGCGTTGGCCACCAGGTAGGAAGTAAGCACCCAGGTGGCTTCTTCCGGCGTGACAGAAAGACTGCCGGCAATATGCTGCAGCGATACGTTCACCACCGTGGTGTCGAGAACTTCCATGAAAGTCCCCAACATCACCGAAATGGCGATGATCCACGGATTAACTGCCGGAGTAGAACGAGATTCCATTTTCCCTATTCATTCTTTGGTAAACACCGTAGGCTCAACCGACATGCCTGGACGGAGCTGATGATTAGGGTCCTGGCCTTTGTCAAAGCGGATGCGAACGGGAATTCGCTGCACCACTTTTACGTAATTTCCGGTGGCATTCTCCGGAGGCAGCAGGCTGAACCTTGCGCCGGTGGCTGCTCCCACGGACTCAACCGTGCCGCTGAATTCTTTTCCATAAGCGTCAACTTTGATTTTGGCTTTTTGCCCCACCAGCATGGTCTTGAGTTGGGTCTCTTTGAAATTTGCCGTGGTCCATATGTCATCGAGATTCACGATGGAAAATAGCGGCTGCCCGGCTTGGACGGTCTGTCCCGGCTCAACGCTGCGTTTGCTCAGGACGCCGGTTACCGGCGCCACGATTTTTGTGTATTTGAGATTCAATTCCGCCATCGCCAGGGCAGAGACCGCTTTCTGCACTTCCGCGCTGGCGGCCCCGGCCCGGGCGCGCGTTACTTTCATCTGATCAGGGACGGTGCGCGAGGCTTCCGCCTGCGCTTGCGCCTGTGCGGCGCGGCTTTCAGCGCTGGCTATGGCCGCGGTTGCGGCGTCAACATTCGCTTTCGCGGAATTGTTCGCCGCCACGGACGCGTCATATTGCTGGTGTGATATCTCGTCCTTGGCGATAAGCATCTCCATGCGCTTGAGATCAGCGGAGGTCTTGGCGAAGTTTGCCTGCGCGTCATTGAGTTTGGCTTTGGCGGTTTCAATGTCGCGTTCCGCGCCTTTCACTCCGGCATCGGCGGCCACCAACTGGCTGGAACTGGTGGTCTGCGTGAGCGGAACACCAACGTTGGCGGCAGTGGCATTGGCCTGTGCGTTCGCCAGATCAGCGCGCGCGCGGTCCACGGCAACTTCATAGTCCCTGGGATCAAGCTCCACCAGCAGCGTTCCGGCCTGGACTACTTCATTATCATCATGCAAAACGTTTACCACGGTGCCGGTGATGCGCGGACTAATAGGATTAATGTGGCCGTCTATCTGGGCGTCGTCAGTCGACTCACGGACGGAGTAGTAATGCCAAATAAAAGCGCCGCCAATCAAGAGCACGATCACTACCGCAGCCACAACCCATTTGGCCTGCGGATGCTCGCGGAAAAATCCCACGGCCTTCACGTCAGACAATTTGCGGCGTTCCTCGCCGGAGCGGCGGTCATCGTCGCGCGCGGGGCCTCTCTCTTCAGTACTCACAGGCGCCTTCACGTCATCCATTTCTTCCACGTCATATTTTGACGATATCTTGACTGGGTCTACCAACTTATTTTCCTCCCAAAAATGCTCGCGTCCGTTGCTCTGCTTCACCGAGTGCGCGCACCAGAGTGAGTTTGGCCACGTTGTTCTGGTACAGCGCCTGAATATAGGAATCGTTTGCGCCCGCCACGGCTTCCTGTGATTGCACTACTTCAAGGCTGCCGGAAACCCCGGCTTTGTAGCGGTCCTGCGACTGTTTGAGCTGTTCCGCGGCAAGATCGATCTGCTGTTTGGCCACGGCCACCTGATCGTCAGAGGTTTTTACGTCCAGCAAGGCCGAGCGGATTTCAAATTCCACGCGGCTGCGCAGGTTTTCCAATTGCAATTTGTTCTGCCGCATCAGCGCTTCAGCCTGGTTGACGTCAGCCTTGACCTTGCCTCCCTGAAAAATCGGCACGCGGACACCGGCGGAGACGTTGTACGTGGCTTCAGAACTACCCGGCGCAGGGCCAATGAATCCCATCTGGCCGTTCACTTCGACCGTCGGCAGCGCTTCACCTCGGGCGGCTTTCACTGCCAACTCGGCGGCGCGCACGCGCGACTGCGCCGCAAGGTACTCCGGACGCTGTTGAAAAGCGCGCGCCAATGCTTCGTCAAAGTTGATCGCCATCAGCGGAGCGTAGGGAACGGCGTCAGACAGTTGAAACTGCTGCGATACTGGCATGCCGATGGTCCTGAGCAATACCATTTTTTGCTGTTCATACTGGTTTTGCGCGGCCAGGACGCGTTGTTGCTGCGTCTGCATCTGCACCTGTGAGCGTAAAACGTCAATGCCGGCGGCCACGCCGGCGGCTTTTAAATCCTGGGTCTGCTGGAAGATGGTTTGCGCCGTGTTGAGCTGGGCTTTTGCCGTGTCCAGCCGCGCCGCGCTGGCAATCGTGAGCAGATATTCATTGCCCACCACCAGAACCACCAGCTCGCGGGCATCCTGTATGGTGAACTTTGCCGTCTTCTCGTTTTCAGCCGCGGCCCGGACCTTGTTCAGCGCATTGAAGTCCAACAGCGTCTCATTCATGCTGGCATGAGCGTCAAAGACGCCAAATGGCCCAACCACCGGCGATTTCAATCCCGGCGGCAACGGAATGCCAAACGCGGCCAAATTGATCTGGCTCACTGCTTCACTGGCATTGCCGGAAATATTCGGCAGCAAAGCGCTCAACTGCCGCCGATATTGCGCGCGGGCCAGTTCCGATTGCTGCTGTGAAAGCAGTATCCCAAGATTGTGCTTCAGTCCGCGATCCATCGCATCCAGTAATGAAAGCTGCACCACTCCGGGGACCAGTTTGTCCACGGCGCCGCTGCCGTTAAACGTATCGATTGGGGGCGTCTGGGCGAAGGTCAACGCTGGCGACTGACTGGAAGAAGAAGCCGACGCCGGGGCTGCTGAAGTGGGAAGCTGCGCGGTAGAGGTCAGTGCGGCCAGAAATATGAATGCCACCATTAGGGTGGCTTGCATCGTCCTTGTTCGTTTCATCCGGTTACCATATCGGCGGTTAGATGCCTTGGGGCCGCAGGATGCTTTCGTGTTGCCGGCGCGGCCCGTTGCCGCGTGGCACCGATGGCCAGCCTCAATTTCAATTGCAACAAGCATCCACACTAACAATTAATTAACTATTTAGTTATATTATCAGGCAGCGTAATTGGATGCAAATTACCAGAGTGAAAGGCAAACAAAAATGGCGCCGAACCATAACCCAGCGCCACCGAAAAAAACGTGATTGATTGCCCCGCTTTTATGGTCCTGTCGGGCAGGAAAGCTGGCCAAAGAAGACCGCCGGCCCAGGCAGTGCGGTGGCATCAGGATAGCTATATGCGCCGCGGATCGCGTCCGATGGCACGTCTTCAGCAAACCACTGCAGCAGCGCTTCGATTTGAGGGTGGTAGACAAAACTTCGGCGCTCCTCTTCCGCTCGCACTCGAATCGGAAAAGTTTGGTTGCCAAGGGCCTCAATGGGGTCGCCAACCTCAAGATTGTCCTGGCACGTTCCGGGAAAGCCCGGGAACTGCCATGCGGGCACGCTATTGATGAGAAACGGATTGTTGAATGCCTCAGAAACCTCATGGCTCAGGGCGGTTACGTCTTCAATGCCAGCGCCAAACAGCCCCGGCGAGATCCAACTGGCGAATACCGTGATCCAGACCGGCACCGGGCTAGAGCTGGCGTCGAAGATGAAAGTATGGAAGCCGAGCGTCAAAGCTCCTCCTGGACCCTGGTCGAGGGAAAACAGGAACGTATTGGGCAGCAGCAGGATGTTTACCGCGTCCGTGGTGAAGTGGCCGGCGCCAATTTGCTGGACCACTGCGTTGAAAAAGGCGTCGTTGAAAAAGCTATCGAGCAAAAGAACGAACGTGCCGCCATCGCCGGTAGGCCCGGTGAAGTAGGTCCTGACCTGCGTGGGGGTGCCGTTCACGTCCACGGTGGTGAACCGCGGCACCGGAATGGTCACGCGGTCCACAATCCTGGCCGGGCGCAACTCGGTGTGCCAATCCCGCTTCATGGAGTGGAAGAACTCCGCCCGCTGCACCGCATCGGCAAACTGCAGGTCTTCACCGCTCGAATAATCTGCTTCTTCAAAATTTGGGGAACCGAGCGTGAGCTTTTCAAAAGGCGCAAAAGGCACCACGGTCGTGGTGGCCAGATCAGCGTTCTGGAGTTCCAGTGACACAGAAATGATCCTGGCGGGAACGCGGGTGCGATGCCCCAGCAGGGGATCATTGCCAATCATGGTAAAGGGCCAGACTTGTCCCTGGCTGCTGAATGCGCGGGTAAAGTTGGGTACAGAATCGATTCCCGGCAGTCCCCCCGGGTTGCCTTTGCTGCTGGAGTTCGCGATTGGACTTGAATCTCTGGGCGCTCCCGGAATGGAGCGGAGCGGCTGTGGAGTGATCCGCTGCATTTTTATGCCGGGAATTATTTCCGGCTGGCCATCAATTTTTTGCCTGGCGGCTTGCGTAAGGGTCTGGCCAAACGCGCTGGCCGTGATGGCGAACACGGCAAAAGCCGTAAGGAACCGTGATCTTTTTTCCCAGCTCATTTCTCTGCACATGGGTACATGGACTCCTGGTTGGCGATTGAGGGGAGGCGGAAAAATGGTTTCAGCGGGGTTGATGGTAAATGCAGGCAGTTACAAAAACCGTGGTATTGATGAGTGCGAAGGTTACTCCGGTAACACCAAAAAATATAGGGTTTCGGGACCGAATGGCGCTGGTTCGGCAACGTTGCTGCTCACCGCCGGGCAAGGCAGCCGGCAGTCCTGCAATGGAGGGCAGAAAAATGGCGCCGGGATTACCGGCGCCATCCATCATCAATTCGTAAAACGCTACTGCGGGCAGGGCAGAGCGGAATGCGGCAAGGTAGTGGTATCGGGATAGCTGAAAGCGCCACCGATGGCGTCAGACGTCTTTCCCATTTCAAACCACTGCAGCAAAGGAATGATCTGAGGGTGATAGGTAAATACTTCCCTGCGCTCCCTGAGAAAAATGGGAATGGTAGCGTTGGGAAGCACTTCAATCGGGTCGCCTTCCTCAAGATTGCTTTGACAGACTTTTGCCGTGGGAGCAACTCCCGGGAACTGCCAGTTGGGCGTGCGGGTATTGACGAACGGGTCCGCGAACGTTTCCGCGATTTCGTGAGAGAGCGCGGTCACATCCTGGAAGCCCGCGCCAAAGAGTCCGGGAGAAATCCAACTGGCGAAATTGAAGATCCACCGCGGCTGGGGCGTTGCGCTGCTGTCCAGGAAGTAGGTGTGGAAACCCAGGACGCAGCAACCGGCAAACTGTCCTTGATTGTTGATCGAGAACAGGAAGGTGTTGGGATACATATTAATGTTGAACGCGTCGGTCGTAAAATTACCGGCGTTAATGTCATTGATGACCTGGTTCGTGTTCAAGGCGTTGAACAACAGATCAAGCAGTTCAATAAACAGATCGCCATTACGCGCCTGGCCAACGAAATAGGCCTGGACTGCCTTGATCGATCCATCGGGGAACCGGACGTTGACAAAGCGTGGAATATTGAAGGTAACGCGGTTGACGAATGTGGGGCCGGTCAACACGGTGTGCCAATCTTCATCCATGTTGTTAAAGAACTGGGCGCGGAGAACGGCGTCGCCATACTGGATGTGGCGGCCGGAGGTAAAGTTGGATTCCTCAAAGTTGGGGGAATCTTCCGTCAGGTCTTCAAACGGCGCAAAGGGTATAGTGGCCCTGAGGCTTCCGTCAGGATTCAGCAACCGCAGGGAAACGGCCGTGATCTTGGCGGGAATTCGCGTTGTGCCGCCAGCACGCGGATCATTGCCAACAAAGATGAATGGGAATACAACACCGGTGCTGGGGCCGGCCTGGCCGGCAAATGCGCCGGCAAAAGTTGGCACCGTATCCAAGCCGGGGATAACGCCGCCGACTTCACTGATTCTGGTGCGCGTTGCCGAATTTCCCCGAGCGCTGTTTTGCAACCCTGAATTACCGGAACCCGCGGTGTTAAGGTCGCTGGAAAAACTGCCTTTGGAGGTGTCTGCTCCATCCGGAAATACCAGAGTTGGGGCCGAGCTGACTGGTTGTGCGGTTGTGCTGTTGATTGGCAGGGAGGGCATTCTTACATATCCTGGCGACATGGCCGGCATGGCGTCATTGGCGGTTTGACCGTAACTGGTCCCAAACATACACACTGCAAATATGAAGCAGAGCAGGGCGCGCAAGGGTATCGCGCCAAGAAGGGTCTTTTGCATTGGTATTTCTCCTGAGAGAGCTTTGAGGTTGCTCCGAGTGCCTAAACCAGTGTTGAAGCTGGTGCTGTCAAAAATACGCTTCTCTGGACAGTAAGTAAATGGAGTTTCGTGATTATTCAGATTTTCTTTGCAGAAACAAACTGGATTGTTAGCGTTCGATGAATGGGAATCAAGCTAGCCCGATAGTAGATGCAAAGACTTTCCCAAAAAGAGCAGCCGGTTACAGTATTGGACCGGTTGATCGCCTCTGGAAACCACTCTTGGACGGAGCAATGTTATGCGCGTCCGGGCACGGATTTCAGCTCTCTCCGTTGGCTTTTTCGCGGTACGGAATGTGTTCATCAACAATGCGGAGCGCACCGTCACTCTGGCCGATTCAATTTCAATCTTCGTGAGAGACGAGTGCAGATCTACAGGGGCCATGAGTCAACAAGGCTTTACAATAAACCGCCGGTTCACACAAACGCAGAGAATCCCGTTTTAGAGGTCCTGTATTTAAGAGAATTGCTTCTTCAACAATGCAATCTGTCCGCCGTGATAGACCGCATGCTGGTTCCAGCCATGGAACAGGTAGTAAAAATCATAGGCCCTGCCCGGAACCTTGTTTCCCAGACGGTCATCGCTGAACCCTTTGATAGCTTCAACCAGTTCAAGATGGCTGGCGAACATAGACTGCACCGCGTGTTGCCAAGCTTGCTCGTCCTTGGCAGTCACCGGCGGCCAGTCTTCATCTTTTGCCATGCCTGGCCACTTTGGAATCGGCGTTCCGTGGACTGCGCCGCAAGCCAGTTTGCACCAGCCATCCAGATGATGGACCAGTTCCCAGATTGAGTGGGCCCTGGCCACGGGATGGGCAAGCGCCTGTTCGGCGGTAATGCCGTTGAGAATTTCGCGCAGTGAATCTCCATGCCACGCTTCTCCGTTGATGGTGGAGGCAAGTTGATAGGCGATGCGAGTGCATTCTGTATTCATGTGAAAACCATAAACCACAAAAGCGATAAACCACAAAGGACACGAAGAAACACGAAGGTTTGCCCTCATTGGGTTCAAACCTTTGTGTTCCTTTGTGCCCTTTGTGGTTGATCCGTATTCAGTTACGCCCGTACGAACTTGCCTGCTTCAATCAGGCGGCTGGCGATCTGCTGGGTCAAGGCGATCACGTTGAACGGTTCATGCTTAAACAGCCGGCGCAGAATCACCAGTTGCGTACGGAGCATGTCACCTTCAGAAACGGCGGCTACAACCTTCCTGGCAGCAGCTTCGATCTTATCCAGCGAGTTGGTCAGGCTGACCTGGGCCATGGCTACCGCCATTTGCGACTTGGCTTCACCCTGGCGCTCAATCAGCTTCTGCGTGCGCAGCACCACGGAATCCATGGCATAGATTTCAATCACCATGTCAGCAATCGCGGAAAGAATTTCCTGCTGCTGTTCGATCGCCGTCATATATTTCTGCACCGCCGCGCCAGCCAGCATAAGCCCGACTTTCTTGGCGTTACTGACAAGAGTGCGCTCGGCGGCCATCGTACCTTCCAACGGTTCCGCTGAACTTGGCCCGGACATGATTTCATCGGTCAGCTTCTTGATCGCCGGCATGAGAGGCAACTGGCCTTTCATGGCCCGCTTGAGCAGCCATCCGGTGATAATCATCCGGTTGATCTCATTGGTGCCTTCAAAGATGCGGTTCACGCGCGAGTCGCGATAGGCGCGCTCCGCCGGGTACTCTTCCACGAATCCGTAACCACCATAGATCTGCACGGTTTCATCGACCACATAGTCCAGCATCTCTGAGCCGTAAACCTTGAGGATGGAGCACTCGACGGCGTATTCCTCAATGCCCTTGGCCGTTTCTTTGTAGACATCCGGAGAGTTCTTGTCGATCTCTGACATGGCCGTCTCAATCATGCCCACGGTGCGGTAGGACATGCACTCAGTGGTATAGACGTTGGTTGCCATGGTGGCCAGCTTCTCTTTGATGATGCCGAAGTCAGCCAGCGTCTGGCCAAAAGCCTTGCGCTGCTTGGCATAACCAATCGCGTTGTTCAGGGCGTTGCGTCCGCCGCCCACCACCCCCGCGCCAAGCTTATAGCGCCCAATGTTCAGCGTGTTGAACGCAATAACATGCCCCTTGCCGATTTCTCCCAGCAGATTTTCCTTGGGCACGCGGCAGTCATTCAGGATGATGGGAGTAGTGGATGATCCGCGGATGCCGAGCTTCTTTTCTTCCGCGCCGGACTGGAAGCCGGGAAAGCCGCGCTCCACGATAAAGGCGCTGAATTTTTCACCATCGACCTTGGCGAAAACAACCACCACGTCAGCGAAGCCGCCGTTGGTGATCCATGTTTTTTCGCCGTTCAGGATCCATTCTTTTCCGTCGGGTGAAAGCACGGCCTTGGTGCGGGCGTTCATGGCGTCAGAAGCCGAGGTTGATTCAGACAGCGCATACGCAGCCAGCCATTCGCCGGTGGCCAGTTTGGGCAGGTACTTGGCTTTCTGCTCCGGCGTGCCAAAATAAACGATTGGCAGCGTGCCGATGCCGGTGTGCCCGCCGAATGCAACGCTGAAGCTGCCGGAGACCGACATGTGCTCGGCGATAATCGCCGAGGCGATCTTGTCCATGTCCGAGCCGCCGTACTGCTCCGGAATGTCCACGTTGCCAATGCCGATCTCGCAGGCTTTTTGGATCAGCGCGCGGGTCACGGCAAATTCCTTGTGCTCAATCTTTTCCGCGTTGGGCAGGATCTCATTGCGGGCAAACTCTTCCGTGGTCTGAGCGATCTGCCGGTGCTCATCGCTCAGGTCTTCCACGGTAAAAACTTCATCAGTGGAATGCTCCTGGATCAGGAAGCTTCCGCCCGCCAGTTTGGTTTTGTTTGGGACTGTTGCTGTTGCCATTGCCTTTTAGCTCCTTTACCACAGAGGACACAGAGGAACACAGAGTCAGTTCCAGTCAGTCCCCTCTACGAATCGCTTTATTCCATCTTTAAGATGACGAACATGAAAATTGATGAGTAGCCCCACGTTCTTTTTGCTTAGCCGCATATACGAAATCAACTGCGCTTCATGTACGGCGGCAATTTTCTCCACACATTTCAATTCGACAATCACGAGATCATTCACAACAAGGTCGATCCGATAACCCAAATCGATTCGAACGCCATCGTAAATCACCGGAAGCTCGACTTGTTGTTCTACCTTGAGACCTGCCTTGCGGAGCTCGTGTACCAGACAAGCTTCGTATGCACTTTCAAGCAACCCTGGACCAAGAGCAGAATGCACCTTCATCGCCGCGCCGATAACCGCGTGCGTAACCTGATTAATTCCAGTTCCCTCTGTGGAACTCTGTGCCCTCTGTGGTAAAGAGCTCATGCAATGTTCTCGAAAATCCCTGCCGCGCCCATGCCGCCGCCGATGCACATGGTCACGATTCCATATCGGCCGTTGCGGCGTTTGAGTTCACGCAGAATCGTGGCCGTAAGTTTGGCGCCGGTGCATCCCAGCGGATGCCCGAGGGCCACTGCTCCGCCGTTAGGATTAATCTTGTTGATATCCAGTCCGCCTTCTTTGATGACGGAGAGCGCTTGCGCCGCGAACGCCTCATTCAACTCAATTACGTCGATGTCTTCCAGTTTTAATCCCGCCATCTTCAGCACTTTGGGAACGGCATAGACCGGTCCCAGGCCCATTTCTTCCGGCAGGTAACCCGCCGTGGCAAAAGCCACAAATCGCGCCATGGGTTTGATGCCGAGTTGTTTCGCCTTGTCCGCGGACATTACGACCGTTGCGGCGGCGCCATCCGATGTCTGTGACGAATTGCCGGCGGTCACGCTGCCTCTGGCGTGGAATGCGGGCTTCAATGCGGCGAGCGCTTCCATGGTTGATTCAGCGCGCGGACCTTCATCGATTTTGAAAATAATCTCCATGCGTTTTGGCTTAGAGCCGTTCGGCGTAGTAAAGCTCACCGGCACCGGAACAATTTCATCTTCAAACTTGCCTGCCTGGATCGCCGCGATGGCCTTCTTGTGGCTGTTGAGTGAAAACTCGTCCGCCTGCTGGCGCGTAATGCCGAAGCGCTTGGCCAGGCGCTCCGCTGTCAATCCCATGGAGAGATAGCTGTCTGGATAATTGTTCATCAGCCAGGGATTGATGGAAACTTTATTCCCGCCCATGGGAATCATGCTCATGGATTCCGTGCCGCCGCCGATGGCCACTTCCGCACGACCGGCAGCAACCGAATCCACCGCCAGCGAAATGGCCTGCAGTCCTGACGAGCAGAAGCGGTTGATGGTCATGGCGGAAACTTCCACGGGCAGCCCAGCGCGCAACGATGCAATACGGGCAACGTTCATGCCCTGCTCCGCTTCCGGTGTAGCGCAGCCGATAATGACGTCTTCTATTTCTTTTTTGTCGAGCTGCGGGATGCGGTCCAAAGCACCCTTGATGGCGACCGCGGCCAGATCGTCCGGCCGAGTGGCCCGCAATGTGCCTTTGCCTGATTTGCCGACTGCTGTACGAACTGAACTTGCTATAACTACTTCACGCATAAATGGCTCCTAGCTTCTAGCCGCCAGCTCTTGGCTCTTGGCTCTTGGCTTTTGGCTCTTTGTCTCAGTCCATTGATTAAGCTGGACCAACCGAAACGTATTCTGTCACAGCGCTGGGCTCAGGAATTGGATCGCCATGCTCTCTCATTCCTTCAAGATGAAAGTCAATCGCCTCTCTTATCAGTTGCTTCACTTCATCCAGAGTTGAGCCTGCTGCGCCCAAACCAGGCAAATCTGGAACATAAGCGCCCCATCCACTTGCTGACTTCTCATAAATAACCAGATATTTCATTTGAGCCCTGCCTGTTTCAAAATACTATTCAAGGTTCCTGGCGGAATGTCCGCTGAAGGATGACCGGCAATAGTTACTGTTCCCGGCTTCATAGGATGGTGGAACTGTCGATGGCTGCCACGAGTGCGCGCCAACCTCCATCCATCATCCTCGATCTTCTTAACCACATCTCTAACTTTCAAGAATCTATTCCAATAAAACTCACTGTGGCGTCGGCGACGGAGTTGCCGTCACTGACGGTGTAGCTTGTGCTGGCGCGATTGCGGGTGTGGGGCCACTTGATGTCGGCGTCGCGCTCGGCGAAGGCACTGCCAACGGCGGCTGCATAACTTCTGGCGTTCCCGCTTGCGCTGGTGTTGGAGCCGGCTTTGGCTGCATGTTCACCGCATTCTTATCGGTCAGCTTGCCATCCGGCCCAAAAACAATCTGGATTGAACTGTTCTGGCTGTCCGCCGCCAGGTCCTGAGGAACAGCCACTGCATATTGCCAGATTGATCCAACAAACTTGTCGCCGTCCTTACTCACATCACAACGTGCATAATCCGGTGCGCCCATGATGATTGCAGCCTCAGACTCGCTCATGCCCGCGCGCAAGGTGCCAAACTGATGCATCCAGCGCTCCGGCGGCAAATCAGATGTGTATGGCACCCTGATGCTGGTGCGGAACTGATCGTAATTCCGGAACTTCGAGTTGCGTGCCACGCATTTCTGCTGGTCTTCCTTCGCGGCCTTCACCTTTTTTTGAAAAAGAGCGTTTTCCTTTTCCAGAAACTCAAAACCGATGACCATAAGCCATGCGCCCAGCAGAACCACAATTCCTGCAATGATCAGGCCGCGTTTTTTCACTAGTTCCTCAGGGGCTTGCCGGTTTTGAGCGTAAATTGGATCCTCTCCTGCGTCTTCTTCTCGCCACAGAGTGACTTGAAGCCTTCGCGTTCCAGGTCAAGGATATATTGCTCGCTTACCGGCGTCCCTGGCGTGATGTTGCCGCCGCAGATCACCTCCGCCACCTTGGTTGCCACCTTTACATCATGGTCACTGATGTATTCCGCCTGCTTCATTAGATGGATTCCCAGGCGCAACGTCGCAAGCACATTTTCACCCGGTGCGGGAATGTCTTTCCGCGGCACCGGGGCCTTGTATCCGGCGCGCGCCAGCTCCAGCGCTCGATCTTTGGCATCGGCCAGGATGCGCTCGCGATTCATGGAGATAAGGTCGCCATCGGAGAGAAATCCCAGGTCCCGCGCTTCATACGCGGATGTGGAAACCTTGGCCATGGCGATGGTCTCAAAGATCCGCTTCAGGCCTTCCATTACTTCCACTGATTCGCCGCGACCGTCGGGCCGCACGGCATGCGCGTTATCCAGCGCGCGCAGCAGCATCTCTTTGCAGCCGCCGCCCCCGGGCAGCAGTCCCACGCCGACTTCCACCCGTCCCATATAAAGCTCGGCATGTGGCTGCCGTGCCGCGGAGTGCAGGTTGATCTCGCAGCCGCCGCCCAGCGTCATGCCGAATGAAGCCGTCACCACGGGACGTGAGCAGAACTTGATGGCCTGGGTCATGCCCTGGAACTGCCTGATGGCCATATCGACTTCGTCCCATTCTTCTTCCTGCACGGCCAGCATCAGCATCATCAGGTTGGCGCCGACGGAAAAATTGGCCGAGTCGCCGGTGATAACAAACGCCTCAAACTGGTCGCCAATGCCGCCGGTCTTGAGCGACTGCGTGACCATCTGGACGATGTCGCCGCCCAGGGCGTTCATCTTGGAGTGGAATTCGATACAGCCAACGCCATCACCCAAGTCGATGAGCGATGCGCCAGGGTTCTTTTTCACCACGCCATGGGATTTTTTCGCGGTGGTAACTGACCAGACGCCTTCCGCCACCTGCACGGGCTTGTACTGTCCGGTGCGCAGATCGAAGTAGGCGCGGCCGGAAGGTGAGGAAGGATCGTCCTTGTACCAGGTCTTCGATCCTGCGCCAGATGCCAAAAGCTTCTCGGCGTTCGCCGCAACGGGCTTGCCTTCTTTCTTCATGCGCGCGACGGTCAGTTCCACTCCGGCCAGGTCCCACACTTCAAATGGGCCAATCTCCCAGTTAAAGCCCATGCGCATGGCCGCGTCGATTTCGACAACTGTATCGGCAATTTCAGGAATGCGGTCGGCGGAATAATTCCAGAGATCGCTGAGCGTGGTCCAGATAAACTGCGTGGCTTTGTCGCGCGCGGCATTATCCGCACACCCCGCAAGGATCGTCCGCAGACGCTCGCCC
>DATBCN010000677.1:0-3569 GCA_036270475.1 Candidatus Angelobacter sp.
GCTTACGCGGCGCTGATGGAGGGTGTGCCCTTCGCCAACGGCGCTCCGAATCTTACCGTGGATATTCCTGTGATGATGGAGCTTTCCAAGGCCAACAATGCACCCATCGCGGGAAAAGATTTCAAAACCGGACAGACGCTGATGAAGACGATTCTGGCGCCCGGATTCAAAGCGCGCATGCTGGGCATGAGCGGCTGGTTCTCAACGAACATCCTGGGTAATCGCGATGGTGAAGTGCTGGAAGATCCCGGCTCATTCAAGACCAAGGAAGAATCCAAGCTCTCCGTGCTCGACCGCATTCTGCAGCCGGAGCTTTATCCTGATCTTTACGGGAACATTCACCACAAGGTACGCATCAATTACTATCCGCCGCGCGGTGACAACAAAGAGGGCTGGGACAACATTGATATTTTTGGCTGGCTCGGCTATCCCATGCAGATCAAAGTGGATTTCCTGTGCCGCGACTCAATCCTGGCCGCGCCGATTGTGCTGGACCTGGTGCTCTTTCTTGATCTGGCCAAGCGAAGTGAGGCATTGCGCGGGTTGGGCGTGCAGGAATGGCTGAGCTTCTATTTGAAGTCGCCCATGACTGTGCCGTGGCTTTATCCTGAGCACGATCTTTTCATCCAGTCGATGAAGCTGAAGAACACGCTGCGCCATTTGCGTGGCGAGGAGCTCATTACCCATTTGGGGCTTGAGTATTACGACTGAGAGAGAACGCCGCGTGACAGCCCGGCATCAGAATTAGTATGAAAGCGACATTCGTATGAAAGCGGTTTGCGTATGAAAGTGGCTTGGGTACTGAGTCTGGCATTGGGGCTGTTGTCTGGGGGATCGTCTGCTTTCGCGGTAGATGGGACTTTCCGCGGCAAAGTGGTTGACACGCCGGCAAGTGAAACTGCTGTTTCCGGCTGGATTTACGTTCAGGGCCGGAACCATATGCTGCGCCGGGTGGAAGTGGCCCATGCTGCCATAGTCTTCGGGGAAGACATTCCTGTCAGTCAACAGCGTAAGTGCAACTCCGAATGCCTCAGGGCGGGCCAGGAAGTCAGGATTACTGCCCATCAGGACACATCCGGCGAGTGGCGCGCCAAACAGGTTGAAATCCTGAAAATTACTTACTCGAATAGTCGAAACACCCCTGAAAACAGCCGCTTTACCAAACTTTACCCATTTTTATCCATTTTGGAGGATAACCAATCGGGAAGAATTTGGCATCGCATCTCCTACGGAGCAATCTAATTAAATTAGCTATGTGTGCCGGCGGTATAATGAGCGTGTCCTCACCTGAAGGCCTCGTTCGTGCAGGAGTGTGCTTATGAAATTCCGTTCTTTATTGCTTTCGATGGTCCTGGTTGCAGGCGTGAGTCTCTCCGCTGCGGCCTTTGCCCAGGGCGACAAAAACCAGGACGATAAACAAAAGACACAAACTCCAAGCAGTCAGACGCAGCCTGCAGACCAAAGCCAGGCGGCCTCAACTGATCAGAGCCAAAGCCAGACCCAGCCGGTGGCCGACCAAGACCAGCCTGCTGCTGATCAGGACAAAGGCAAAAAGAGCGACAAAAAAGATAAGGACAAAAAGGAAAAGAAGGACAAAGACGCCAAAGCCAAGCACAGCGGCGGCAAGGATGACGTGGACGCCATCGGCAACCGCAAAGTTGCGGGATGGGACTGGTACTCCATTGAGAGTGAAATCCGCATGGGCAAGGAGTATGCCACGCAGATTGAAGCCAGCCTGAAGCTGGTGACCGATCCCACGATCAATGAATACGTGAACCGCGTTGGGCAGAATCTGGTGCGCAACTCAGACGCCAAGGTGCCTTTCACCATCAAGGTGGTGGACTCTGACGTAATCAACGCCATGGCGCTTCCCGGCGGCTTCTTTTATGTGAATTCAGGATTGATTTTGGCCGCTGACAATGAAGCTGAGCTGGCCGGCGTGATGGCGCATGAGATCGCCCATGTAGCAGCGCGCCACACCACGCGCCAACTCACGCGTTATCAGTTCATCAATTACGCGAGTCTTCCGCTGATCTTTGTTGGCGGCGGCATTGGCTTGGCGGCGAGAGAAGCGGCCGGTATTGGCATACCGATGACCTTCCTTAAGTTCTCCCGCAGCTTTGAGGCGGAGGCTGACTATCTTGGCATCCAATACATGTACAAAGCCGGATATGATCCGAATGAGTTTGTAAACTTCTTTGAAAAGGTCCAGGCCCAGGAAAAGAAAAAGCCAGGATCGATGGCGAAGGTTTTTACAGACCATCCGCAGACGCCGGACCGTATTACCAAGTCGCAGGAGGAGATCGCCACCATTCTGCCGGCTAAGGACCAGTACATTGAAACCACCTCGGAGTTCAATGACATGAAAGCGCGTCTTGCCACAATTGAAAATCGGCACAAGGTAGAGGACGCCAACAATCCTAATAAGCCCAGCCTGCGGCGCGGCCAAACGTCTTCCTCCAAGGATGGCGACAAAAAAGACGATGATCGCCCGACGTTGAAGCGGCGCGACCAATAAGCCAGAACCCGCACATCAGCTAAAAACGAGCAGGCGACCTGCAAAAGGCCGCCTGTTTTGTTTTTACGCGAAAAAGGCCCATTTGTCAGACTGTGGGGATCTGTTTGCCGGGAAGCTGGCCCCGCAGGATACAAAGGTGAAGTTTCTCAATGAAATCCAGCAGTTCGGGACGCACACTGGCCGCCACAAATGAGCGGCAGTTCCTGCATGTAGATTCCATAAGCTTGCTGTGCTCTGGGCTGAGCCTACGCCGGAACACGCCATAATCGGGGGACTGTCTGGGTCCTCCGGGGGGAGTCTTCATGGAATTTTCTCCGAATCGCGGTTGAATCATGACACAAATTGAGCGAAGAAGAAACGATTAATTCGCTTGAGGGATAGAGAATGCAGGGAGAAAGGCCGGAAACGGGAACGCGGCAGAAAAGGCGGAGGAAAGAAAACCAGAAGCCCGGTGTCAAATACCCTGGCGGAAGGGGCGATGCTTCCGCCTGAAAAGGGGATTGAGATAGATCAGCAAAGCTACCCTGTGATCTTATTTGCCGGCAAAAGACTCGGCGGCATTTGCAGCCAAAGCATTTTGTTTCTTATGGTTAGCTTCAATAATCTTCATTTCATGCCAATCGTAAGGGAATTCCTTACCGCATCCCAGGCACGCTACATAGGTACCAGTAAGCTGGGCGGCTTGTGAGAGCCTTTGGCCCGGCCTTTTAGTAATGGGAAAACTGAAATTCTTGTGGCTGCAACCGAACAATACGTCGAGCAAACTGGCCATATATCACCATCCCTGATTGCGGGGGGTTTAACCCCGGAAGCATTTACTTGCCGACTCAGGCAACATTGTACTTCAGGACATGACCCAATGTACACATTAGTTCATATATCCTCTGTACCGTTACATTAGATTCGGAGTACCTGAAAAAGGTTCGACAGCCAAAGCGATTAATTTTTTGAAGTTTGAGATGATGTAAAAATTACAGTTTATCGCCTATACATATAATAATAAAAGGGATGGTTTTTATGAAGAGAACTTTTTCCCCGATTTGCTATCGCG
>DATBCN010000678.1:0-6384 GCA_036270475.1 Candidatus Angelobacter sp.
GTCTGGGTGCCCAGGACCAAAGGCGACAAGCGCGACTGGAAGAGCATTCCTGAGTCCGAGCGCTTTTACTTTCTGGAAGAGTGGTATCCCAAATACGGCAATTTGGTGCCGCGCGACGTGGCTACGCGCGCCATCCACAAGATCGTGTATGAGAATGATCTGGGTATTGATGGCCAGCCGATGGTCTATCTCGACCTGACGCATATCGACCGTGAGACTCTCAATCGCAAGCTCGAAGGCATTCTGGAGATTTACGAAAAGTTTGTGGGCGACGATCCGCGCGAAGTCCCCATGAAGATCTTTCCCGGCATGCATTACACCATGGGCGGGCTATGGGTGGATTTCAACCAGGCCACCAACATCAAGGGAATCTTCGCCGCGGGCGAATGTGAATACGGCTATCACGGCGCCAACCGCCTGGGCGCGAACTCACTGGTTTCCTGCATCTACGGTGGCTTTGTTGCTGGTCCACAAGCCATTCTCTATGCCAAGAACAATGCCAAATCGACTGCCGGTGTAAGCAGCACCGTATTTGACGCCGAACGCAAACGCCAGGAAGACGCCAATGCCAGCTTGATCAGCTCCAGCGGCACGGAAAACCCTTTCCGCCTGTGGCGCGAGTTGGGCGAGCTGATGACGCGTAACTGCACCGTCATTCGCTACAACAAAAACCTGAAGCAGACTGACGCCAAACTGGTTGAGTTCCTGGAGCGCTTCAATCACATCAACCTGAGCGACAAAAGCCAGTGGGCCAACACATCGTTCATATTTACGCGGCAGCTTTACAACATGCTGCAGCTCTCCCGCGTGATAGCGCAGGGTGCGGCGCTGAGAGATGAGTCGCGCGGCGCGCACTTCAAACCCGATTTCCCGGACCGCGATGACAAGAACTTCCTGAAGACCACAAAAGCTTACTTCGCCCCCGACGCTGACGAACCAAGATTTGAGTTTGAGCCCGTGGATATCTCGCTGCTGCCGCCAAGGCCGAGACGATATGACATGGCTAAATGATTGTTTTTATCCCGAGCGAAGCGAGGGAACCCTATAACTACGAAGGCGTATGGATAAGGAATTTTGCGAGCGTCGGGAGTAACCGAGCAGTTGACGATTTGGTTTGAACTGTAGCTGCCTCATTGCTAAAGGGTTCCCTCGCTCCGCTCGGGATTTCAGAAAAATGGAACAACCACCGCGCTCCACATCGCCCAAGTTTTACAAAAATGCCGCCATTTTGTTCTATGTGATCGGCGGCATCTTGCTGTGGCAGGCGATTGTGCATCGTGACTGGGCGTACGGAGCGTTTGCGGGCATCACTTTTCTCAACGCCGTGATGACCACGCTAAAACTTATTTCGCTACGGGAGACAAAACAGTAATGGCCCAATCCGGCACAAAGACCGTCGTCCTCAAAATCAAACGCCAGGATAATCCCAAGGCCGCGTCGTGCTGGGAAGAGTTTGAACTTACCTGGAAGCCGGGGATGAACGTGATTTCCGCCATGATGGAGATCGCCGCCAATCCTGTGACCCGTGACGGCAAAACCACGACTCCTATTGCCTATGATTCCAACTGCCTGGAAGAAGTTTGCGGTTCCTGCGCCATGCTCATCAATGGCAAAGCCCGCATGGCATGTTCAGCGCTAGTGGACAAACTGGACCAGCCCATCCGCGTGGAGCCTTTCAGCAAGTTTCCCATCGTCCGCGACCTGGCCGTGGACCGTAGCGTGATCTTTGAGAACCTGAAGGCCGTAAAGGCCTGGGTGCCGGTGGACGGCACTTACGATCTTGGCTCGGGATTGCGCATTTATCCCACGGAACAGGAAGAGGCGTATCCGATCTCGCGCTGCATCTCCTGCTGCTGTTGTATGGAAGCCTGTCCTCAGTTTAATGAAGACACCGGTTTCGTCGGCGCGGCGACCATCGCCCAGGTGCGGCTGTTTAACCAGCATCCAACGGGAAAGGCGCTCAAACACGAGCGCTTGCAGGCCCTGATGGGCGATGGCGGCATCCAGGAATGCGGCTTTGCGCAAAACTGCGTTCAGGTCTGCCCCAAGGACATTCCGCTCACCAAGGCCATTGCGGACACAGGCCGCGAGGTGATGAAGCAGGCGATCAAGGATTTCTTCCGGGGTTAATTCTTCCTGGCGGCCACTGCCTTCTTTAGGTCCTGGCCTACGGCTCTAGACCGCTCCTCCACTATTTCGAGGAACAACTTCCTTACTTGAGCGTAAAAGCCCTTCAACGGTTCAGCGGAAAGGTCCCTGGCGTACTGCTGAAGCTCAGGCCGGGTTACGCCGTGATAAATAACACTCATGGAAAGCTGAACGTTATTCTGCATCTGGGCCTTCAGGTCATTGCGATGCCCCTGCAGTTGAGTGACGATCTCCGCCGGCGCGCCCATTCCAGTCATCATTCCCCGCATTACGGCAAGGGTAGTGTCCGTGGCAAAATCGCTGGCGCCTGAACTCGTATCCAAGTTGTCCAGAGCGTCCATACGATCATCTGTGGGCGGAACAGTTTGCGCGATTTTGACGTATTTCTTCAGTTTTTCCTGGCCTTCAGTGGTATTGGTCGCCAGTTCCAGTGCCAGCATGCGCTCAACAAATGGCGTGTGCAGCCGCTCCACCGTCTGGGCCATCTGGTCAGCCTTGCAATGAGCTGCAGCGCGATTCTGCAGCTCTTTGCGCAGCAGTTCAGAATTGAACTCCTTCATGAAGATCGGTTGGAAAATGGCAAGAAACTCGTCTGCCGATTCTCTGCCTCGTATCTGCTGCATGAATTGCTGGGAAGACACCACGTCTGTGATGTGATCCATCGTCTGGTTGATTCCGCTCAGTTCAAGCGCTTGATGGGTCAAGGAAGTGCAGTCGTTTGTTTGAGCAGACGCCAGTCCACACGTAAGCAGCAAGAAGAAAAACGCAACACTACATTTCATTCTAAAGGCCTTTTGCAAGGAAATGTGACTTAGCGTATTGCAGATTGGGTTCTGGCTACAACGTGACTTTAGTTTGCAAACGGTAATTTCGCGCCGGTTTGGCTTACCGGAACCACAAAGGATGTTGCGAGATGAAAATCCAGCGCGTGAGATGGAAGAAGAGCGGCGCGGAAAAGCAGATGGAGTCCATGCGGTCAAGAATTCCGCCATGGCCCTCAATGGTGCTGCCAAAGTCCTTTACGCCGCGGTCCCGTTTGATGGCGGACATGGTAAGGCCGCCGGCAAATCCCATGAGCGCCACAGCCAGCGACATGATTAGCGCCTGCAGCGGTGAAAATGGAGTCATCCACCACAGCGATGTTCCCAGCGCCACCGCAGTGGCCACTCCGCCGATGAAGCCTTCCCAGGTTTTGTTTGGAGAAATGCTTGGCGCGATCTTTCGTTTGCCCATCAGCTTGCCCCAGATGTACTGAAAGACGTCGCTCAACTGCACCACAATCACCAGGAACAACAGCAGCTTGGCGTCCTGGCCGTGATAGTTGGGGATATCGAGGGTAAGCAGCGCCGGCGCATAGCTGATGCAATAGACACAGACCATCAATCCCCATTGAATGCGGGCAGCGCGGTCCAGAAAGCCGGTAGTTTCGCCCGCCAACGCCAGCCGGATGGGAACGAACAGGAAGGCATAAACAGGAATAAGAATGATGGCCAGCCCGTACCAGCCCTCATACCAAAACCAATATTGCAGCGGCGTGAACACAAAGAAAGACCAAAAGAGCGTTCTATGGTCGGCACGCGTGGTGCTGATGAGGCTGATGTATTCGCGCAGGGCCAGCAGTGACACAAATCCAAACAGCAGCATGGACCCGGCCGGGCCGATCACAAAGGAGATCGCGAAGATCCCAATCATGATCCACCAGGCGCGGATGCGGGCATTCAGGTTGTCAATGGTGGCACGTCGGTCTTCCGATTTGACGCTGCGGGAAAGCGCAAAGCCCACCAGACTGGCTGCCACCAGCCCGCCGATGACTCCGCTCAGGACCAGGAACATCTGGTGATCGACTTTGAAATTCATGCTTCCCTCAACGCGCAGACGGCCTCATGCGCCTTTTCCAGAAACGATTCCTTGGTTTCGTTCTTCTCCGGCTTGAGCGGCGCGCCAAATACCACACGGCTGATGACCGGCACAGGCAAAAACTCTCCCTTGGGCAAGATGCGGTTCAAATTGGATAGATAGACCGGTACAAACTGTACGTCAGGCCGCCTGGCCCATAAATGATAGATACCGCTTTTGAACGGGCCCACCTCAAGTCCATTGCCCCGTGTGCCCTCGGGGAAAACAATCAGCGAGTTTTCCGTGCCCAGCGCTTCCAGCAGCAAATCCAATGTGTTGCGCGCGGCAGCAGCACGGTCGCCTTCTGCGGCTTTGCCGCCACGTTCCACCAGCACCGCGTGAAACGCGTTCACGGCAATGCGCTTTCTTAGTCCTGAATTCCAGTAATCTTTGGCGGCCACAGGACGCGTAAGGCCCCTGAGTTTGCGCGGCAGCACAGACCAGAGGACAACGAAATCGAGATGGCTGGTGTGATTGGCAAAATACACTCTTTGCCGGGTTGCTGGTCTGCAATTCACCCAGCGGACTGACGGACCGGCCAGCATGCGCGCACAGGCGGCAATAATGCTTGCTGAAATAGCACTCAACGGGCCTCCAGCTCCCGCGCAATACGCGCCGTGCGCCGCCAGATGGTCGCCAGGCAACCAAGATTAATAACGATGAGCGCCATCCAGAGAATTGTGCCTGCTTTAAAAAATGCGCCTTCAAAAATTGAGAGCACACAAGCTATTGTCAGCGTCGCCATGCGGTGTTGCTTGGCCATGGGGCCGATAAAACTTTGTTTCAGTCCGGAAGCACCTCCCAGCATCCGCACATATGCGGTAAAAATTGCCAGAGCGGCGGTGATGTATCCAAGTTCCACGCCAAATGGATGCGCACGGGCCGCATATCCTGCGCAAACAAAAATAACAGCGTCCGCTATGCGGTCGGGCAGGTCGTTGTATATCTCGCCGGACTTAGTCTTGCGTCCGCCTTCAATCGCAACCATGCCGTCCAGCAAATTGCACAGCAAACGGCCTTGTATTCCAGCAATGGCCAGCACGAGCAGCAACGAATGTTCTACCCCGCTAAACGTTGGCGAAAAATATAATGCTGCGCCTGCTCCCGCGGCAAAGAGAATGCTGGTAATGGAAATGGCATTGGGTGAGAAATGCCAGCGCGCCATTAGCTGTGCCAGACGGTTGGCCCACGCTCTCTGGCGCGTCTTTAGTGGCCTTCTGGCAGTTTCTGTTTCCATAATTAGGCGTGAGAATACTCTTGTTATAACATCGGGGCATAGAGAGAAAAGGACTTTCTCTGTAACAGTTGTGTCATAAGATGGAGCACTTCCGGTGAGCACCGCAGCTACATGGATCGCGAAGTCACTTGTTATCAGCGCCGCCCTGGCGCTGGCAACCGGCGTCGGGTTTTTCTTGTTTTTCCGGATCCATCAGGAACTCAACATCGCGCCCAATTACGCATGGTGGCTTGGGGCAGCCGTGTTCCTGGTTAGCGCCGTCTCCACCATGATCTATTTCTGTACGCGGACAGATCGGTAATGCCCCGGCCCTTCGTCAGCGGACCGCAATCACCGGAGTTTATCGCCCGCGCGTGGGTATTGTGGGCCGGATTTTTATGGGGTTTTGCCGAAGCCACACTCTTCTTCATCGTTCCAGACGTTTTGCTGACTTTGGTTGCGATCTTTTCCTTCCGGAGATCGGCACGGGTGCTTGCATGCATCCTGCTGGGAGCGCTGGCCGGAGGCTCGATCATGTTTTACTTAGGCGCGAACAAACCGGAACAGGCCAAAGCAATTGTTCTGCGCGTGCCATTTGTTTCGCCCGCTATGTTTCAGAAAACCGAGAAGAGCTTCCAACGCGATGGCATATGGGCGCTGACCAAGGGCCCGGGCAACGGCATCCCGTACAAAGTTTATTGCGTGCAGGCCGGGCGATATTCCGGCTTGGCGCTCTTTCTGGTGGTCAGCCTGCTTGCCCGGATGGAGCGTTTTGCTTTGTTCTGGCTGATTGCGGGAGCGATCGGCCTGATCTTTCAGAGAAATATTCGGAGCCAACCTAAGGTTACAGTGGCTGTTTACACGTGCATCTGGATACTTGGCTATGGTTGGTATTGGAGCGCGATCTGATCATCCTAAATTCTCTCCCATCTCAACATGAGACAGAACCTTAGCGTCTGCAGAGGCCAAAAACCACTCGACGAAAAATCTTTAGGCGAATAAATCAGAAAACTGACCGTTTTAGTCACCAAGCCTAACCTATTGATTACTAAAGTCCCCGCCTCTCAATACCCCAATGCGTATTGGAACCATGAAATTGAGGTGAATTACCGGGTATGAAATAC
>DATBCN010000679.1:0-1904 GCA_036270475.1 Candidatus Angelobacter sp.
CGTTATAATGAGCAGGCTCTGGTGTACTCTGGACTTTTGGCCTGCAACGCGGCTTTGGCTAGCGAAAATGCGGCTTTTACTGTGGCGTACAGGCTAAAGGACAGACCCCAATGAAGTATTTTCTGCGTGCGTTCACGCCTAGCAAGAACCGCCGGCTCAATGAGCTGATCGGGTTCCTGTTGTTCGTCTCCGCGACACTCCTTTTTCTGGCGCTGGCCAGTTATTCGCCCCTGGACCCTTCACTGAACACCGCCGGCCCGTTGAACTCAGGTTCGGCGCGCAACTGGATTGGCCTGTTTGGCGCCATGCTGAGCGACCTGCTGCTGCAATCGATTGGCATCTTTGTGTTTGCCGCCCCGGTGATGATTGGGTTACTGGGAGCGCGCTGGTTTAAGTCAAAGTCCGTGACTTCTCCGGGGGCAAAGCTGCTGGGCACGGCGATCCTGTTGATTTTTACGCCCGCGCTGCTGGCGCTGTTGCCATGGCACTGGCGCTGGATGCATGCCGTGGCCATTGAAGGGCTGCTGGGCCGCATTGTGGGCGACGTGCTGCTCCACTACTTCAATACCGTGGGCGCTTATATTGTCTGCGGCGCCGTGGTGGCCGTGGCGCTGTATCTTTCCACGGCGTTCAGTTTTGTTGGCCTGCGGATCTGGCTGAACACGCGCTTTGCTTTTGTTTTTGCCTTGTGGCAGCGCTTCCAGGACTGGCGGGCTGCTCGCGCCAAGGTTGCCGGACAAAAGAAGCTGCAAAAAGAACTGGAACAGCGCAACGCCAACGAGCGCGGCCGGCTTGTTCCGGCACAAGTAGCGCAGCGCCAGCGCATGCAGGCTGAAGCGGTGAGTGCGGGAAGAACGGGTATTGAGCGTGAATTGGCGGAAGCCGAGGCTGCCGCTGTTTCGTCAACGGCGGGGCCGCAATCCGCAGAGCAACAGCCCGCCGCACAGACGATGAATGCCGCGGCTGATGCGCTCATGGCTGATCTGGCGGAGATTGAACCGGCAATCAACGCGCGCGCTGACCAGACCACGGCGCGCAAGACCGTCCTGCCGAAGATTGCCGCCGGTGGTTACAAGCTGCCGCCGAGTTCACTTTTGCATCGCGGCGAAGATCAGCAAGCCATCAACGAGGCTGAGGTAAAGGCATTGGCCGAGGTCTTGACCGACAAATGCGCGGAATTTTCAGTATGCGGCGCGGTAACGCAGATCAATCCCGGCCCGGTGGTGACAACCTACGAATTCAAACCCGATGCCGGCGTGAAATACAGCCGCATCACCAGCCTATCTGACGATCTTTGCCTGGCCCTGCGCGCGGAGAGCATTTTGATTGAGCGCATGCCGGGCAAATCGACGGTGGGCATTCAGGTGCCGAACCACAATCGCGAGACGATCTGGCTGCGCGAGGTGGTGGAGTCGCCGGAATTCCTGGGGACGAAATCGAAATTGACGCTGGCGATGGGCAAAGACATCAATGGCCGCATTATCACCGCGGATTTGGCCACGATGCCTCATCTGCTGATCGCCGGCTCGACGGGATCGGGCAAATCCGTGGCGATCAACGCCATGATTATGTCCATCCTTTATAAGAGCACGCCGGAGCAGGTGAGGCTGATTCTCGTCGACCCGAAGCGGCTGGAGCTGGGAATTTATGAAGGCGTGCCGCATCTTTATGTGCCGATCATCACCGAACCCAAGCTCGCGGCCAATGCATTGCGCAACGCCGTCCGCGAGATGGAACGACGCCTGAAAGTGCTGGCGGCCAAGGGCGTAAGAAATCTGGAGCAGTACAACAAACTGTTTGAGAGTGATACGCCGAGCCTGATTGAAGATGAGAGCGACGAGAAGCCGCTGCCGCAGATTGTGATCATCATCGACGAGTTGGCTGACCTGATGATGCTGGACCAG
>DATBCN010000680.1:0-4027 GCA_036270475.1 Candidatus Angelobacter sp.
AAGCGTGGCCTTCGCCGCTGACCGTAATCGCAAGCTCACACTGGACCGCGCATTCGTACGCAGCGCACACCGCTATTTCTGGCGTTTCGCCATGGCCAACTCGCGGGTGCCTAAAATGCGCTTTGGCAGCGCACTAGTCAAGACGATTTTTGTGGCGCGCCGCATGAAGCCCTTGTGGAAAGACCAGGAGATGGTTGGGGTCTTGTTGCCGCCCTCGGTCGGAGGAGCGCTGGTGAATTACGCTGCCACGCTGCTCGGGTGCGTTCCCGTGAACCTGAATTACACGGCGAACAATGAGGTGATTGCCTCTTGCGGAAAGCAATGCAGCCTGCGGACGACCATCACGTCAAAGGCTTTTCTGGAGCGCTTTCCTAAGACTGAAATTCCCGGGCGCACGCTTTTACTGGAAGACATGTTGGAGAAGCCGCGCATCGGAGAAAAGATTGCGGCGCTCATGCTGGCGTGGTTGCTGCCGTATCGCATGCTCAAAGCAGCGCTTGGCGCAGTTAGGCGCAAGGACGACGATCTGGCAACGGTGATTTTTTCCAGCGGCAGCACGGGCGATCCCAAGGGCGTAATGCTTACGCACCACAATATTATTGCCAACATTCGCCAGGTGACGCAGGTCTTTATGCTGGATGGCGGCGACAAGGTGCTGGGAATTCTGCCGTTTTTCCATTCCTTTGGTTTTACCGTGGGACTGTGGCTTCCGGCGGTGCATGGAATTGGCGTGGTCTTTCATCCGAATCCGCTGGATGCAACGTCGATTAGTGATTTGGTTTCCCGTTATCGCGTCACGTTCCTGATTGCTACACCGACGTTTCTGCAGGCTTATATGCGGCGCTGCTCGCCGGAACATTTTGGCAGTCTGCAATATGTGCTGGTGGGCGCGGAAAAACTTCCTGAACGAACCGCGTTGGCGTTCGAAGATATCTTTGGAATACGTCCGCTGGAAGGATATGGCTGTACGGAGTGCGCTCCGGTGGTTGCGGTGAACGGAAGAGACTTCCGCGCGCCGGGTTTCCGACAGGTTGCGGCGCGTCGCGGGACCATCGGTCATCCATTGCCGGGAGTGAGCGTGCGCATTGTTGATCCGGAAACACAAGAGCCGCTTCCGCTGGGCAAACCGGGGATGTTGCTGGTGAAAGGGCCCAACGTGATGAAGGGCTATCTTGGCCGTCCGGAGAAAACGATGGAGGTGCTCAAGGACGGCTGGTACACCACCGGCGACATCGCCACCATGGAAGAAGACGGCTTTCTCACGATCACGGACCGGCTGAGCCGCTTCAGCAAAATCGGCGGCGAGATGGTGCCGCACATCAAGATTGAAGAAAAACTCAACGAGCTTGCCGGGACAACCGAGCAAAGCTTCACCGTCTCTGCCGTGCCGGACGAGAAAAAGGGTGAGCGCATTATTGTCCTCCACACGCTGAACGACGAAGATCTGGCCCCGGTGCTGGCAAAGTTGGTCGAATCGGACCTGCCGGCCCTGTGGAAGCCGAAGAAAGACCAGTTCTTCCACGTGGATATGCTGCCTTATCTGGGTAGCGGAAAGCTGGATTTGCGCGCGTTGAAGATACAGGCAGCAGCACTGGCGGGAACGCCTGTGTAAGTGCGTATTCCCAGGCGCACAATACAAGGGTGCGGAAACCAGCAGCTTCCCAAAATGGATTTGCGTGCTTTTCTTCCTATTACGGTTCTTTACTTTTGCCGGCAGTAAGTGACAAAATATCGCCGCTGACCTTCTCATCGTGGCCATGCCCACCACGGAACCTACTCACGAAAAGACCCAACCACGGCTGTCAATGCTCGTGCGTATGGTCACCGCATTGCCGAACTGGGGGCTGCGCGTTCTGCTGTGGTTTCTGCATCGGGTGATCTATCGCGTCAAGGTACTGGGCCAGGGAAATATTCCGCGGAAAGGCGGCGCGCTGCTGGTTTCCAACCACATGTCCTTTGTGGACGTGGTGCTGATCAGCGCTGCAGCCAACCGGCCCATACGTTTTCTGATATTCCGGGATGTGTACAACATTCCTTTTATTAAGCCGTTCGCGCTGCTGATGCGGGCCATTCCCATTCCCACGGCGATGCGTCCGCGGGACATTGCCCGCTCTTTCCGCGTAGCCAGCGATGCGATTCGCGCGGGAGAACTGGTCTGCGTGTTTGCCGAGGGGCATATTACCCGCACCGGCTCTATGCTGCCGTTCCGCAAAGGCATGGAGCGGATTGTTCGCGGCCTGGCCGCGCCCATTATTCCGGTGAACCTGCACGGGGTATGGGGAAGCATCTTTAGTTATGAGCGCGAGCGGTTTTTGTGGAAAGCACCGCGCCGCATGCCCTATCGCGTGACGGTGAGCTTTGGCGCGTGGCTGCCCGCGGAGGCCAGCGCCGCGGAAGTCCGGCGCTCAGTGCAGGCGTTGCAGGCCGCCGCGTTTGAAGCCGATCGCGTGGATTCACTCACGCTGGACCGCGCGCTGGTGCGCACGGCAAGGCGTTACCCTTTGCGCTTCTGCATGGGCGATGCCCGTTTCCCTAACATTAGCTTCGCCAGCATGCTGATTAAGCTCATCTTCGTTACGCGACGGATGCGCTCACAATGGAAAGACCAGGAAATGGTGGGTGTGCTTATGCCGCCCTCCGCTGGTGGAGCTTTGGTGAATTTTGCCGCTGTTTTGCTGGGCAAGGTCCCGGTGAACCTGAATTACACCGCCAGTACAGAAACTCTGGCCGTCTGCGCGCAACAATGCGGGCTGCAAACAGTGGTCACATCAAAACTTTTTCTGGAAAAGCTTGCCGCCGTGAACAAAATTGACGTTCCCGGACGCGCGATCTATCTGGAAGATGTACTGGCCAAGCCGAAATCCACTGAAAAACTGCTTGCGCTGATGATCGCGGTCTTGCTGCCGTACAAACTGTTGAAGCGGGCCGTGGGCGCACGGAAGCGCACCACCAATGATCTGGCCACCATCATTTTTTCCAGCGGCAGCACCGGCGAACCCAAAGGCGTGATGCTGACGCACCATAACGTTCTGGCCAACATACGGCAGATGACGCAGGTCTTCTCTTTCGCCAGCGACGACAAGCTGATGGGCGTGCTGCCATTCTTCCACGCGTTTGGTTTTACCGTGACGCTATGGCTTACGGCCACCTACGGCGTGGGCGTGGTATTCCATCCCAGCCCGCTGGATGCGCAGATTATCGGCGAGTTGACGAAGAAATACCGCGTGACTTTCATGATAACCACGCCAACTTTCCTGCAGGCTTACACGCGCCGTGTTCCCCAAGAGGACTTTGCCAGCTTGCGGTGCGTGCTGGTAGGCGCGGAAAAACTTTCAGAACGCATTGGCCGCGCCTTTGAAGACCGGTTTGGCGTACGTCCTCTTGAAGGTTATGGCTGCACGGAATGCGCGCCGGTGGTGGCCGTGAATATTTTTGACTACCGTGCTCCGGGCATTGTGCAGCGCGGTGCGCGCCAGGGGACGATTGGCCATCCTTTGCCGGGTATCAGCGTCCGCATTGTTGATCCGGAGACAGGCCGGCCGCTGCCGCCGGATACTCCGGGCATGCTGCTGGTGCGTGGGCCTAACGTGATGCAGGGCTACCTGGGGAACCCGGAAAAGACCCGCGAAGTCTTGCAGGACGGCTGGTACACCACGGGTGACATTGCCGCTGTGGCGGACGATGGTTTCCTGACCATCACGGACCGGTTGAGCCGCTTCAGCAAAATTGGCGGTGAAATGGTGCCACATGTAAGGGTGGAAGAAAAGCTGCATGAGCTGGCGGAAACGGCAGAACAGGTTTTTGTGGTCTCGTCAGTGCCGGACGAAAAAAGGGGAGAGCGGCTGGTAGTGCTGCACACGCTCACCAGTGACCAACTCTCGCCTGTACTGGTAAGACTTGCCAACGCGGACCTGCCGCCGCTGTGGAAGCCGCGCAAGGACCAGTTCTTCCGTGTGGACGCCCTGCCTTTCCTGGGCACCGGCAAACTCGATCTGCGGGCGCTGAAAACCTGCGCCAACTCCATGAC
>DATBCN010000681.1:0-1740 GCA_036270475.1 Candidatus Angelobacter sp.
TAATCCGTGGTGGCTTTTTGCTAACTGCTAAATTGCTTTATTTACTTCTCTGATTTCTTCTGTGGAATGCTGATGTCAATGGACGTGACCTTGCCGAAGCTGGCCAGGTCATGGTCAAAATCCTTGGCATTTCCGACAACCAGCACCGCCATCTTCTCCGGATGGATGTATTTCCGGGCGACTCGGTCAACGTCAGCGGGCGTAACTTTTTCAATTCCGGCGCGATAGCGCTCCAGAAAATCCGCAGGGTAGCCATAGAACTCATAGCGCATGCGCTCGGCCAGGACTTTTTCCTTGGAATCAAACTCAAAGATAAAAGAGTTCAGGATGGCGTCCTTGGCCCTCTTTAATTCGTCGGCCTGGACCGAGCCTTTGGTCAGCTTGTCCATCTCCTTGCGCAGGGCGTCAATGCCGGCGGCGGTGGTGCCGCTCTTGGTACCCATGGCAAAGTGGGTGATTCCCACATGATCAAAGCCTGTGCCCACGCCGCCGCCCACGGAGTATGCCAGCCCCTGTTTGGTGCGGATGTTGATAAATAAACGCGAGGAAAAACCGCCGCCAAAAAGTTCATTCATGACTTCAAGCGCGTAGAAGTCAGGGTTGTGGCGGTCAATGCCCAGGTCAACCATCTGGATGGAGCTTTGGTTAACGTCAGTTTTCTCGACAAAATAAATCCCTGGTTTGGGCGCGGAAAAAGTAGTTTGCAAAGGAGTAAACTTTTCACCGCGCGGCATGCCGCCAAAAGCCTGGCGAAGCCTTTGTTCCATGGCGGCAGGATCAAAGTCCCCAGCCATGCCCAGAATCATATTGGCCGGCGTTACGGTGCGCTTGTGCCATTGGAGCAGATCTTCGCGGGTGATGGCGTCAAGGGTGGAATACTCAACGGAGCGGGCATAAGGGCTGTCAGCGCCATAAGCCAGCTTGGCGGATTCGCGCTGGGCGATTTCTTCCAGATCGTCATTGCGGCGGGAAATAAAGCTGGCGAACTGTTGCCGGGTGAGATCGAGTTTGTTCTGGCGAAACTCCGGGTTTTCCAGCAGATCAAGGACGACGGGAAAGACCTGGTCAAAGCTTTCCTTGAGCGATGACCAGGAAAGCAAGGTTGAGTCGGCGGTGCTGGAGGATTCAACGCGCGCGGCGTGCGCTTCCAGGAAGTCGTCCAATTCATCGCCGGTCTTGTTGCGAGTGCCGCCGGTGCGCCACACGTCAGCATAGACGGCCACCAGGCCTGCCTTTTCCGCAGGCTCTTCACGCGATCCGCCGCGGATGCGGATGGTGCCCTCGATCAAAGGCAGCTCATGGTTCTCCTGGAGAAAAACCACCATGCCGTTAGGCAGCTCCACGCGGCGTGGCTCCTGCGGCTTGAATTGATGCAGGGCGGGGATGGGGACTTTCTCCCAGGATTGGGCCACAGCGCCTGTACTTTTAGGCGACGATTGGGCGGGCTTGGCAGAATTGGCCGTCTGGGCCGCGGTGGGGACCACGCTTGACAGCAGGGCAGAGAGAACAAAGAACCCTATAATGAGCTTGTTCATTTCTGTTCTCCCTTGGCAGGCGATGCTGGCGCGGCTTTTAGTTCTTCTGTCTCTATTTTTGC
Source organism: Candidatus Angelobacter sp. (assembly GCA_036270475.1). Taxonomy (GTDB): domain Bacteria; phylum Acidobacteriota; class Terriglobia; order Terriglobales; family Acidobacteriaceae; genus Angelobacter. Next base: position 1,598 of record DATBCN010000681.1, read on the forward strand.
CACAGTACGATTTTCCTCACGGAAGGTCTTGTTGGCCACGCGCCGGATATCTTCTTTTGTCACCTTCTCAATCTCGTCAATCTGCTTGAAGAGTTCACGCCAGTCGCCATACATGGCCTGATACTCGCCCAATTGGAAAGCCA
>DATBCN010000682.1:0-1788 GCA_036270475.1 Candidatus Angelobacter sp.
GTCATAATGCGCATAGCACAATACCGTGGGCTTGCCTGGCGCGTGCAGCCAATCGCCATAAACCAGCGGATGGCCCTTGGTAGGCACCACATCCACGTTTTCCAGGCCAATGCGGCGCATCTCGTCGGCCACGAACATGGCCGCGCGGCGGACATCTTCTTTGTGCTCCGGAGCAGTGCTAACGCTGGGAATGCGGAGCAGGTCTTTCAGCTCGCCTAGAAATTTCTGCTGGTTCTCTTTTGCGTAACTGACTGCGGATGAGGCCATGGGTCCCTCCAATGACATGAAATGAACCGATTAGTATATCGGAGTCGGGTAGTCTATTCTCGTGTGCCTGCTCCGGCATCCACCCAGTATCCCTTGCGCGCCCTCACCTCATACTCCGGTCTGTTTTTGACTTTCAACTCCAGCACGTGGAAACCAGTGTGTGGGGACTGCGGATGGAAGCTCAGGTAGTAGTAGTTCGGCACATCGTTTGAGATGGTGATCAGGTGCTGGGCGAGCGTTTTTGCGTCCTTGAAGGCAAAGTATTCTCCACCCGTTAGTTGAGCCACTGACCTGGGCACATTGCGTTTGAGGCCGTCTTTGGCGAGGAGAAAAGCCATCCGCGCCAGTCGGAGAGGAGGAATCAGATCGCTGGCGCAGTCCAGCGCTTGAACGCCACGGTTGCCGTGGGCGTCCGGGTCGGCATTTGGATCATGGCTCATACAGCCACCCGGTGCATAGGGTTCGTTCGAGTTTGCATTTCCTCCGGGCACAGGCAGCTTTGACGCCTGGTGCTTCACCGCGGTTTGCGTGGTGGAAAAGCCGAAGCTATAAATCGCTGTGTTTGTATCCTGGACTGCGCGAACGGCGTCATCAAAGCTGGTTTGGCTGCCATTGTCCACGGTCTCACTTAAGAGCAGCACGGCCCGGCGATAAGCAGGTGGTTGCGTGCTGAGCAGATTGATTCCGAAGTTGAGTGCGTCAAGAATGGCCACGCCTCCGTCACCATCGTGAAGGTTGGCAATCGTCCGGGCCGCAGCATCCGTGTCAGTGGTGAAGTCCTGCACCAGGCGAGCGGTGCTGTCAAAACCGATCACAGCCACGCGATGGGACACACCACCAATCACCGCATCCAGTATCGGCCCTAGGTTGCGGTAGTCACCGAGGTGATATGCACCTTGTCCGCCGGTCTGCACGATAACGGCCAGCGCCAGCGGCTGGCCGAGTGCATCTTCCTCGACCCGCACAGCCTGCGGAACGCCGTTATCAGTAAGAATGAAGTCTTCCGCTGGCAGAGAAAAGATAATTTTTGCAGCCTTGTTTTTCACCAGCACAGGCACAAGCACCAGATTCGTGCGTGCTGTAAGGGTGGGGACCTGCGAGTTGGTGGACGACTGGCTGCCGCTCTGCGAATTGGCCGGCTTGAATGAAAACCAAAGGAAGACCGAAATGACGAAAGAAAATTTGAAGAGATTCATGCTGTCGAGCCTTCCACCACATCCCAAGGTACGCTTACGGGCCTGAAAATTGCACCCTTACGATCAAGAATCGGCTCAAATCCTGTTATTTCCAGGGCGACTTGTAAATCCTGATCTCTTCTCTTGGGCTGTGCCTGATGGCTTTTGTCTATTCAAAGCCGGCAAGCTGGCGAGCACGGGCATACTGTTCACCGAGTCTGAGTTCGGTGATCCACTTTTCGATGTAGGCTCGGTCGAGGGAATCTTGCTGAACCTTGAGAACACCGGCCACATCTTCGATCTGGCGCAACGATTCGCCCATCTTTGCCCATTCCAGCTTGGAGAC
>DATBCN010000683.1:0-7685 GCA_036270475.1 Candidatus Angelobacter sp.
AATTGACAGCCACAATTATAATTCTCCGCATGAAAAGGACCGCTCTCTTCGTACCTATCATCACGCTTTTATCCATTTTGTCTTTATCCATGTCAGCCTTGGCTCAGACCAGGAAACCGAAAACCGGTGCTTCTTCGCCGGCAACTTCAAATATCTATCGAGTGCAGGAAGGTTATGTTGATGCTCATGGTGTTCTGATCTATTACCAGATCATCGGTCATGGAGCGCCGCTGTTGATTGTCCATGGCGGCCCAGGAGTTTCCCATGATTACCTGATGCCTTATCTCCTGCCGCTGGCGCGCACGAGTCAGCTTATCTTTATTGACGAGCGAGGATCTGGCCGGTCAGAAAAACTGGAAGATACCGCGCAATACACCGTTGAAAATATGGTTGAGGACATAGAGAGTGTCCGCCAATCACTGCATCTGGGAAAGATCAGCCTGATGGGCCACTCCTTTGGCGGCGTTCTGGCGCAGGCATACGCATTCAAGTACCAGCAGAACCTCACACGCCTGGTGCTGGGTGGAACTTTTTACAGCACATCAGAGATGAACAGAGTTCTGGATGAAGAGAAGCGCAGCATGCCGCCGGAAGCGCTGGCAAAACTTGAGGCGCTGGAGAAAGCTGGTCTCTTTGGTAAAGGTAAAGACTGGGAAAAAGGCCGCTATCCTGACGATTATGCCAAGCTGGCCTGGGGTGATGGCTACTTCCCATATCTTTATCAGCGGCGGCCAGATGGAAACTACGATCCAGCGTCCGGCAACACCTCAACTTCATGGGACCTCTATCGCCAGATGTGGGGATCCAGCGGCGAGTTTGTGATTGATGGCAACCTTAAGTCGGTTGAATATCTGGATAAGCTCTCCAGCATTCACGTGCCCACGCTGATGATTTGCGGCGACCACGACGAATCCAATCCTCGAATGTCACGGACGATGCACGAAAAGATTGCCGGATCAAAACTTGTGATTCTGCCGCAATCGGGGCATTTGGCTTTTGTGGACCAACCGAATATGTATATCAAAGCGGTGGCGGAATTTTTGAAAGGGAAGTAAAGGCGTCGTCACAGTGAAAGTTACAACGAGAGATTGAGAATGGAGGAACCAGGTATGGCAGACAACAAAACCAAACCAACCAAAATAAGCGTGGCGGAGTTCATTGATACGCTCACAGACCCAAGCCGTCGCGCGGACGCCAAAGCGCTCGTCAAGTTGATGCAAAACGCGGCGGGTGAAAAGCCGAAGATGTGGGGGCCGTCGATAATCGGTTTTGGCAGCTACCACTACACATACGATAGCGGGCGCGAGGGAGACATGCCGCTGATTGCATTTTCACCACGCAAGGCAGCAACAGTTTTGTATGGGTTAAGCGACGCTGAAGCGCTGCTGCCAAAACTCGGCAAGCACACCAGAGGCAAGGGCTGCCTCTACATCAAGAAGCTGGCGGATGTGAATCAGAAAGTGCTGGAGACGATGGCCGCCAAAGCTGTTGCCGGACGGAGGCGATGAGCGAACATGGAAATCTGGAGGTTTTTCTACGATGCGAAGGTTTGAGCGAGGTTGAAGGATCAAAAGCTAAAATTATGACGCAGGCAGGAGACTCCAGCCATTTTGTAAATCCATAAGGACGAGCGATTTTTGATCTTCAGAATCTCATTGCCTGAGTATTTGAGTTAGCACACGATTTGAGCCACTACGCGTAAAGGTTTTTGTCCTCAACAAACGACGCTTGTCAGAATCGCAGGCGTCGCGGGTGCGGCGGGTCAGTTATGGTCTCAGCGCGAAGCCAAACTCCCGGCGTAGCTTTCCGTCCGTCGCGCGGCAGGCCCGTTCTTGATCAGATCGGCGGCCTTCTCGGCAATCATGATAGTTGGCGCATTCGTGTTGCCGCCAATGACACTGGGCATGATTGAAGCATCCACCACGCGCAAACCTTCCACGCCGAAGACGCGTAGTTCGGAATCCACCACGGCCGCCGTATCCGTGGCTGTGCCCATTTTGCACGTGCCAACAGGGTGATAGAGAGTCTCAGTAAATTTAGCAATGTGCGCCCGCAACGCGGCATCGTCTTTCGCCTCCGGGCCGGGATGCAACTCAGCGCCACGGTAAACGTCAAATGCCTTGGTGGCGGCGAGCGTTCGCGCCAGCTTCACGCCTTGCAACATTACTTCCAGGTCTTGCGATTCCGTATAGTAGTTGGCCCGAATCAGCGGCGCATCCAGCGGATTGCTGGAGCGCAGCCTGATCTCACCGCGGCTGCGGGGATGGAGAAGCGTTGGCCCAAAGGTGAAGGCGTGTCCCTGAATCTGCTGAAATCCATGCTCTACAAAATAGCCAACGCCAAAATGAAATTGCAGATCGGGAACCGGGCTGGCAGCAGACGTCTTGATAAACGCGCCGGCCTCCGCCACGTTTGATGTAAGCGGGCCTTTCTTGAACATCAGGTAGCGCATCATGTTGGAATAGTCTTCCGCGTTGGCCAGGCTGACAGGCCTGGTGCATTCATAGACGACTGCGCTGGCTGGGTGGTCCTGCAGGTTTTTTCCAACACCCGGCAGGTCGCAGACAACGGGAATATCCATGTGGCGGAGATTTTCCGCCGGCCCCACGCCGGAGAGCATCAGCAGTTGCGGCGATCCCACGGCGCCAGCACAGAGAATAATTTCTCGCTCGGCCCGCTCCTGCACGCTTCCGCTGCCCTGCTGGAAGCTGACGATTGCCGCCCGCTTGCCTTCAAAGTAAATACCAAAGACATGAACATCCGTGCGTACGGTCAGGTTTTTCCGTGACATTACCGGATGCAGGAACGCCGCAGCCGTGCTGTGGCGTTTGCCTTCACTCTGCGTGACCTGATAAAGACCAAAGCCTTCCTGCGACGCGCCATTGAAATCAGGATTGCGCTGGAAGCCGGCGTCCTCTCCGGCGGCGATAAACGCATCGGACAGCGGATTGACGGTGCGCAGATCGCTCACACAGAGCGGCCCTGACGCGCCGTGGTATTCCGATGCTCCGTGCTCCTGATTTTCCGATTTTTTGAAGTAGGGCAGCACGTCGGCATAATCCCATCCAGGATTCCCCTGGTCGCGCCATTGATCGTAGTCAGCGCGGTGGCCGCGAATATAGATCATGGCGTTGATGGAGCTGCTGCCGCCAAGCACCTTGCCCCGAGGCCAAAACAGACTGCGATTGCCCAGTTGAGGTTCCGGCTCAGTGAAATATGTCCAATCGCACGGGCCCTTGAAGAGTTTGGAAAAAGCTACGGGGACATGAATCTCTTTCCGGTTGTCACGACCGCCTGCTTCCAGCAAAAGCACGTTAATCGCAGGGTCTTCACTAAGGCGATTGGCGAGCACGCATCCGGCAGAACCGGCGCCAATGATGATGTAGTCATACATTCCGCGCACTCCTGGGCAAGAAGAAACTGGATGCAAGGAATTGTAGCGCGAAAGTCCTGGTTCCCAGCGGCCAATCCATGAGTGCATCTCACAGGATTGCAAGCTTACGTTTCCATTTGAAGGCAGTCTAAGGCGGGATCTCTATCACACCCATATGTACAGCACTATGCCTTGATCGACTTGAACGTCATTTCCGTGGCTGTGCTTTTGTTCTGGCGTTTCCACGCAGCGAACAGCTCTGCGTATGATTCTTTGAGGTAGCTTTTTACCGGGATGTTGAGCCGCTTTGCCGTGGCGTCGATCCAGTTGGGCGGGCCTTCAATTTCACCAAAATTTCCGATTGGCGTCTCGTCAATCACCACATGGCCTATGGAGTCACTCCATTCCGTCCGGTACTTTTCATAACGGAAGCTGGGTTGGTAGCCGAGTTCTGCAATGATCTGGGCCATGGCCTGGCCGTTCTGCACTACCGTTTCAATCTCCCGTCGGGATTTATGCCGGCCTGATTGGAGGCCAGGTTTGTCCTTATACGTGAGAGTCCATTTGGGGCCATATTCCCGAAGCCGCAACAGTGCTCCCCGCCTTCTGAGCTTTGCCCCCGGCTTGTCATACAGAGTGTTCATTTCATGGGTTTGAGGGGTTACCAGCCGAAATCCGGAGGTCTGAAGTCCGTATGCAAGGGTATTCATATCGGTGATCCGGAATTTGATCTCAACTTCGCGGTTGGGAGGCATAGAGGGCAGTATAGAAGAAGGAAAGCTGCAGAAGCGTCCGTTGAGGCTGGCTTTATGAGCGTGAGAAGAAAGGCAAAGCTGTCCTTTCTCCTCCGCGCCCGTCAAAATAAGAGTATTTTTGATTAAAGCCATTGAAAATAAATGGCTTATTATGCAACTCAATAGTAACGGCGGAACAACAGGTTTCTCTTTCCAGGCATCTAAATTCGGGTACACTAGTTAAGGTAAGTTACTTAGCTAGTGGGAGTTTATCAGGTTCCTGAAAGTGGTAAAAAAGACACGGCAAAAGTTTTAGGGGAACATAAGGCGATTGCTATTTCTCCTTATGATTCATAAAATTACAGGCAGTGTCTCAGGGGAGCCCAGATTTCTGTATGTCAAGGAGTTTGCATGAACCGAGGACTGTCCATTCTGGCGGTAGCCTTATGTTTGGCTGCCAACGTGGGGGCGGCTACAGTTCCAAACCACCAACAGCCCCAGGCAAAACCCAACGCCATCCCCATGGCGAACAAAGCTAAAGCAGCACCGAAGTCGCAAAAGATTGCAAAAGCTGAACCGAAACCCTACCAGGTTGGAAGCGCCTCCTGGTATGGCAAGCAGTTCCATGGCAAGACCACAGCCAGCGGTGAGGACTTTGATATGTTCGAGTTCACGGCCGCACATCGCAAGCTCCCTTTGGGGACCTTTGTAAAGGTGACGAACATTAAAAACAGCAAGTGGATCATTGTCCGGGTAAATGACCGCGGTCCGTATGTTGGCGACCGGATCATGGATTTGAGCTACAGCGCTGCCAGAATGCTCAATTTCCGCGATGGCGTGGAGCGGGTAAGAATTGACCTGATCCAACCGGAGCATGTGGCATTAAATCAGGGTTACAGCGCACAATAAGCGAAAAAAAGAATATACTGTGAGCATGGCTGCTCACCTTTCTGGATCTATAGCCTCGCCCGCATCGTCCCGCTCAATGGAGCTGCGGGACAGGCTGATTGTTGCCCTAGATGTCTCCACCGCCGTAGAGGCGCAACGGTTGGTCCAGTGCATCGGCGAGGCTGCGGGCATTTATAAAGTTGGATTACAGCTTTTTACCGCGGAAGGTCCGGGATTGGTCAGGGAGCTTGTCGCTTCCGGGCGGAAAGTTTTTCTCGATCTAAAACTTCATGACATCCCTAATACCGTTGGCCATGCCGTGCAGTCGGCGGCGAAGCTGGGAGTGCATATGCTCACGGTCCACGCCAGCGGAGGCGCAGCCATGCTCCATGCGGCGGGAGAGGCTTCAGCGGGACGGATTAATCTGCTGGCAGTAACAGTCTTAACTAGTTTGAGCGCCGATGATCTTCACCAAATCGGCGTGCCTGACCAGGTTACGGACCAGGCTTTGCGCATGGCTGCATTAGCCCGGAGCGCCGGCTGCCAGGGGATTGTTACTTCTCCGCGCGAACTGGTTGCGCTCAGAAAGCTGCTGGGAGAGGACTTTACGATTGTCACGCCCGGCATCCGTCCGGTGGGGGCTGACGCCAACGATCAGCAGCGTACGGCAACTCCCGCGCAGGCGATCAGCAGCGGAGCCAGTCACATTGTGGTTGGACGGCCCATTACCCATGCTCCAGATCCCGTCCAGGCTGCCCAAGCCATAATGGCCGAGATGGAGCAAGCAAAAATCACCAGGTGACTACGTTCTGGGAATAGCTCTACAATGATCCCAGTGAGGTACTCTCATGCGCGCTCTGTTTTCTCTTCTGCTTTTGGCTTCACTCAGTGCCGTGGCACAAACGCCAGCCACAACCACCGCCAGTCCCAGTGATCCCAACGCATCCAGGCAGATTGTTGTTCCGGCAGGCACACAAGTCCTGCTGAACTTGAAGAGCCCAATCGACACCAAGAGCGCCAAAGTTGGAGACGGCGTCTACTGCCAAACCAGCTTTCCTGTAACGCAGGACAATGTTGCCGTGATTCCCGCCGGCACCTACGTGAAAGGGCAGATCGCTGAAGTGCGGCGCGCCGGAAGAATCAAGGGCCGGGCCGAAATTCTTTTTCACTTCAACACCATGATTTTTCCGAATGGATACACCGTCGACCTGCCGGGATCTCTGGGGAATGAACCGGGCGCCCAGAACCATTCCGTTGCCGACAAAGAAGGCACCATTCAGGCGAACGGCCAAAAGGGAAAAGATGCAGGCACGGTAGCAAAAACAGGTGCAACCGGCGCAGTGATTGGAACAGTGGCTTCAGGCAGCGCCAAGGGCGCTGGGATTGGCGGGCTTGCAGGAGCGGCCATCGGGCTGGGACAAGTGCTGCTTACGCGGGGGCAAGACGTGCGCATTGACCAGGGAACCGCGCTTGAAATGGTGTTACAGCGTTCACTCACGGTAGACGTGATGCATGCTGGTCCGGCTCGCGCCGAAAACGATGTTACGCCGCGACCGACCAATCATGTCCGGCTGCCGATTCCAAGTGGTCCTGCCAATCCAAAGTAAATAGCGGCGAACGGCTTAGAATTTCTCTTTCTGCGCCGACAAGACGTCTGTCATTTGTTTCCAAATTCAGTAGTCGATCGTTTGGGACTCTATGTATTTTGGAATCAATTCATCGCATCGCTGACATAAATTACTTCTTATCAATTGTTTATCCCAATCCCATAAATGGAACCAAGAATGCACAAAATAAATTAAACTTCGCGTACAGATTCGTCTGAAGGCTGTTAAGTAAAAGTGAAGTTTATCTATCAATTTATTTGCTGTAAGCATTCGTTCTCTGTGCATAAGCATTGCCGTTTCCTTAGGAGGGAGATGAGATGTTAAGAAAGCTAGCTTTGTCCCCACGGATACTGTCGCTGTTGATTTTATTGTTCGCCGCGACCGCATTTGCCCAAACCACCGCTAAGATTCTAGGAACCGTAACGGATTCGAGTGGCGCAGCGATCGTGGCCGCCAAAGTAACGATCAAGAATACAGCCCTCGCGATCGAACGCACCGCTGAGACCAATGCCAGTGGATATTACGAAGTCGCCGCTCTACCGCCGGGAAGCTATACGGTTCAGGTTCAGATGAATGGCTTCGAGACGCAAGTAGCCAAGAATGTGACGGTGGAAATCAGCAACAACGTGACCCAGAATTTCGGGTTGAAGGTGGCAACCACTTCTGAGGTTGTTACCGTGGAAGCCACCGCGCCCATTATCGAATCTACTACGATTACGGTAGGACAAACCATAAACCAACGCACTGTGCAGGAACTTCCGCTGAACGGACGCCATTTCGTCGATCTGGCACTGCTAATTCCCGGCAGCGTAACGGCCCCGCAAAATGGCTTCCTCACTGCTCCGCTGCGTGGACAGGGTGCCTTCGCGGTCAATACAGCCGGAATGCGCGAAGACGCCGTGAACTGGATGGTAAACGGTATCAACCTGAATGATATGGTGCAGAATCAGGTCACCTTCCAGCCGACGATCAACACGGTTTCAGAGTTCAAAGTCGATAATTCGACCTACAGCGCCGAGTATGGCCGCAACGCCGGCGCTATTGTGACCATCGCGACACGCTCGGGCACAAACCAGTTCCACG
>DATBCN010000684.1:0-3544 GCA_036270475.1 Candidatus Angelobacter sp.
TTCACGCCGGGGTGGATCGCTTTCAACGCGGCAAGATGGGCGGCCACTGAAGCATCTGAGGCGCGACTCATCATCTTCAGTTCGCCCGCGTCCTTGACCATGCGGAGGCGGGCAATCAGGTTTTTGCCATCGCGGAATGAAACGTAATTGGGAAACGAGTTGCCGCGGCGCAGCCATTCCAGCGGGCCGGTGGAAGGCGTGGTCTGGCCATTCGCGCCCAGATCGGAATAGACCGTGGCCCGAGGCTGAGGCAACAGCCTAAGCAGCTCGGCATGGAGCTTATCCAGGCTCTCAACTTTGTCAAAGCCGGTTTTTTGCGGCGCCTGCGGATCTTCCGGGCCCAATTTGGGGCCGGTCCATTTTTCCTGGGTCACATTGTGTTCGGCAAGAAAGAGGATTTCAGTATATGGGTTAGCGTTAATCAGGACAGCGGCGCCCGGTTCCCACCATCCCGTGAGGTAAAAAAAGTTATCTTCCTGGCGAAACCCGTAGAGATTATTTGGGCCTTCAGCTTCAGTGGGGGCAAACAGGACGAGCGTGCCGCCATCCAACTGCTTTGCCAGGGCCACGCGGCGGGCGTGATAATCGGCATTGCTCTGCCGCTCCGTAGCGTTGGCGCAAACGGCGAATAAGACAATCCAGGAACATACCAGCAACGATAGTTTTCGAATGCCCATCTCTTCTCCCGTAACAGCTCTCCGGTAACATCGATGACCGCAGCGGATTCTACCATGCGCGTCCTGGCCTGATGTTCGGCGGAAAACAATCATTTTTTAGTTGATTTTCTGCGCGGTTTCGCACAATCTAATGCGTCCTCACAAGTTGTCCCTTTTTCTTATTCCAACATTGAGGTGTTCCGTGACCAGTGTACGTATCAGACTGCTGTGCGCATGTTTTCTGGCGATTGCCACCGCGGCTTTTGCGCAATCGAAACTTCCCAAAGTGGAATTTACGGACACTACGCTGGCCAATGGCTTGCGCGTGCTGATTGCGCCGGACCATGCCGCGCCCGTGGTCGCCGTCTCCCTTACCTATAACACCGGATCGCGGAATGAGAAGCAGGGCCGCACCGGGTTCGCCCATCTGTTTGAGCACCTGATGTTTGAGGGTTCAGCCAATGTGGGCAAAGGCGAGCACATGCTGCTGGTGCAGAATTACGGCGGTTCGCTGAACGGCAGCACCAATAACGACCAGACCAATTATTTTGAAGAGCTGCCCAAAAACCAACTGGATATGGCGCTGTTCCTGGAATCTGACAGGATGAAGGCGCTAAATATTACCCAGGCCAATCTGGACAACCAGCGCAACGCGGTGCAGGAAGAACGCAGGTTGCGCGTGGACAACCAGCCATACGGCAAATCGTCAGAAGAACTGGACTCAATGGCGTATGACAGTTTTCCCTATCACCACTCGGTGATCGGCTCCATGGACGATCTGAACGCGGCAACACTGGATGACGTAAAGGATTTCTTCCGCATCTACTACGCGCCGAACAACGTTGTGCTGGTGCTGGTGGGCGACCTTGAGGCTAAAGAGACACTGGCGAAGGTAAAAAAATACTTTGGCGACATTCCCCGGCAGCCGGCGCCGCCGCCCGTCGACATGAAAGAGCCCGATCACGACAAGGAACGGCGAAAGACCATAAATGATTCGCTGGCTCGCCTGCCCCAGTTGCATGCGGTCTACAACATTGGCCCGGGAAACACGCCGGACACCTACGCGCTGCAGGTATTGAGCAGCATTCTTTCCGGCGGACGCAGCAGCCGCTTTTATCAGCATCTGGTGCATGACAAGCAACTGGCGCTTAACGCCGGAGCGTTCGCCCAGGCGCGCCGCGGGCCGGGGCTGTTCAACATCGTTGGCATACCACGTCCGGGCGTAAAGATGGAAGACCTGGAGAAAGCGCTGGATGACGAGATTGAAGCGGTAAAAAAAGATGGCGTGACACAACAGGAACTGGATAAAGTCCGCACACAGTTCCTGCGGCAAGCGATCCAAACCAGAGTTTCAACGCTGGGCATAGCCAATCAATTGGGGACAGCCACCATCTTTTACAACGATCCCAACCTGATTAACACGGCGTATGAAAAATTGAGCGCCGTGACCGCCGAACAGGTAAAGCAGGCCGCCCAGAAATATCTGGTGCCGGCACACCGCTCGGTCGTAATCACACTGCCCGGCGCCGGCACTGCCGCGCCCAGCACCGCCGGAATGCGGTAAGGAGAAAATCATGCTAAAGAAATTTTTATTGCGCAATGTTGCGTTCGGCCTGTTGACCGCGGCCCTATTTGCCCAGGGCCCCCAAGGCCCAGGCGGCGACGCAAAAACACTCCCTTCAAAAGTGCAACGGCTCAACAAGGCACCGGTCAACAATGAGATTTTGAAGGTAAAGCTGCCGCATCCGGTGGAAGTTTCGTTGCCGAATGGCTTGAGCATCCTGGTACTGGAACAGCACCGTCTGCCTACGGTTTATTTCGGATTGTGGATCAAGTCCGGCGCACTGTCTGATCCCAAGGACTTTCCCGGGCTCGCTTCCTTCACGGCTGACCTGCTGCGCGAGGGAACGGCCAAGCGCAACAGCACGCAGATCGCCACTGAACTAGACGAGATGGGAGCGTCCTTTGGCGCGGACGCTGGTTTCGGCTCAAACCTTACCACCGTCACGGCCTCCGGCCTGAGCCAATCCGCCGACAAGCTGATGGACATTATGAGCGACATTGTGCTCAATGCCAGCTTTCCAGCCGACGAACTGCAGAAGTATCAGCGGCAGGAAGGCGCGCGGCTTTTCCAGCAACGGACAAACCCGAATTTTCTGGCACGCGAGCGCTTTGCCCGGGCCGTGTATGGCGACTTTCCCGCCGCTGTGCAATCGCCAACGGCAGAATCCTTAAAGAAGGCGTCACCGGATGCGCTGAAGGGATTTCGCGACAAATACTATGCACCGAATAACGCGATTCTGGCCGTAGCCGGCGACCTGACCGTGGCCCAGGCCACCGAGCTGGCAAAGAAATATCTGGGAGCATGGAAGAACCACCCGATCGAAGCGAGTGGTATGGGCGCCGTGAATGCTCCTGCCGCCGCCAAGGTGTATCTAGTAGACCGTCCGGGTTCAGTGCAAAGCAATATTCTTGCGGGCGGCCTAGCGCTTCGCCGCGCTGACCCTGATTACATTCCTCTGGTTGTAACCAACCGCATTCTGGGCGGCGGGTCTGCGGCCCGACTGTTCTCCAACTTGCGCGAGGAAAAAGGCTATACCTACGGCGCATACAGCCGTGTAAGCGGTGATGTATATCCCGGATAGTTTGTGGCCAACACCGAGGTGCGCAATGCGGTAACTGACGGATCACTGCATGAGCTTATGTATGAATTCAAGCGCCTGCGCGATGAAAAAGTGCCCGCAGGCGAACTGGAAGAATCCAAGCGCTCCATTGTTTCCAGCTTTGCGCTTTCCCTGGAGCGGCCAGACGGCATTGTGAATAGCTGGATGGCCGTGAAATATTACGGCCTGGGCAGCGACTACTGGGACCACTATTCAGAAGACGTG
>DATBCN010000685.1:0-1803 GCA_036270475.1 Candidatus Angelobacter sp.
TGGTGCAGCCCGCCGCCGAAAAGATGCCGGTGGCCTAAGAAAGCGGCCACAACTCACGCCGCTTTTTCTCCCACATCGTCATCGCTGATCTCGTGGTAAACGCGCTTCAGCAGTTGCCAGGGCGCCAGGCCGCCAAGCTTCCACGGAGAGGTATGCTCTTTGGCTGCGCTGGCTTGCTGTTCTGTCTCCTGGCCGAATTTGTGACGGCGCATTCCCGGTTCCGCCGAGCCCTGAAATATCTGGCTTTCCGTAAAATTTGAATGATTTGCAGGCGGGAAGGGAAACTGCCGGCCAGAGCCGGACAGATTTATTCACCCTGGGGGAGTAGAGCGGAACAACAAGGCCCGATGTGCTTTACCGGCAATCTTTTGTGGTTGCAAAAAGACTGCCTGCTTAACCCGCCGGTCCCTGTTACTTCCGTCCACTCCCATCAGGGTGAGAGAGAAAAGAATGAATACTTATAAGACGATCAAAGCACGCTGGAGTTACCAAAATACAAACAAATAGTTTGTAAAAATCTTTTTACACAAAACCCTTTGACGCCATGGAACCTATTTTTGCCGGGAACGTATTACTAACCAAGAGCAGCAAATCCGGTCAAAAGGAATTGTTGCAGGGAAGACAAATTCTCTTGGAGGCAGTTATGGACGCGAAATGGAACAACATTGTAGACAACACCATGGTGCGTGTTGGCATGGTAATAGTTGGATTTGGCGCGTGGCTGGCGATTGGCTACGGTTTGCTGTCGTAAGCGGGCGGAGGTTTTGCTGCAACGAGTTTGCTCCGCCTGGGCTGGGCAATGCGGGCGGGGCAGGATGGTCCGTTCAGACTTGCGCTACTTCCACCGTTTTTCCTGAACCATAGCGCGTTTCCAGATATTCGTTCAGGATGTCAATAAACTCGGCGACAATGCGGTCGCCTTTCAGCGTAGTCATCAGCCGTCCGTCAACAAACACAGGCGCTTTAGGCTCTTCAAAAGTTCCCGGTAGTGATATGCCGATGTTGGCATGTTTGGATTCACCAGGCCCGTTGACCACGCAACCCATCACAGCTACTTTCAGTTCTTCCACACCGGGATACTTGCCTCTCCACACGGGCATGTTGGTGCGGAGATAGTTTTGAATCTGTTCCGCCATCTCCTGGAAGAAAGTGCTGGTGGTGCGTCCGCATCCGGGACAGGCGGTGACCTGGGGCGCGAAGCTGCGTATGCCCATGGATTGCAGAATCTGCTGACCGACAAAAACTTCTTCCGCGCGGTTGCCGTTGGGCGCGGGCGTAAGCGATACGCGAATGGTATCGCCAATGCCTTCCTGCAACAGCACGGCGAGTCCGGCGGCGCTGCCAACAATGCCTTTGGCGCCCATGCCGGCTTCCGTCAAACCCAGATGCAGCGGATAGTCACATTTGGCAGCGAGCATCCGGTAAACATCGATCAAATCCTGAACGCCACTGACCTTGGCGCTGAGAATGATGTAGTCATGCGGCAGGCCGAATTCTTCCGCAAGCTGCGCAGAGCGCAGAGCGCTCTCAACCATCGCGTCCATGGTGACGTCGCGGGCGTCTTTGGGATCAGAGCTGCGGGAGTTTTCGTCCATCATGCGGGTGAGCAGTTGCTGGTCCAACGAACCCCAGTTCACGCCGATCCGCACCGGCTTGTCATTCCTGACGGCCACTTCAATCATGGCGCGGAAATTGTCATCGTTCTTGCGGCCCACGCTTACATTGCCGGGATTGATGCGGTATTTGGCCAGCGCCTGCGCGCACTCAGGATATTTGGTCAGCAAAAGATGGCCGTTATAGTGG
>DATBCN010000686.1:0-3657 GCA_036270475.1 Candidatus Angelobacter sp.
GGAAGACTTCCAGCGCAGGTTGATTCATCCCGAATCCGGCCCGCACGATGTGGATTGGCTGCTGGGACTATATAGCTGGCACGGAAACCACCATCTGGCGCACATTACGAGTTTGCGCGAGCGGACGGGCTGGTGAGGAAATTTGGCAAATGGATAATTTGGTAAATAGGTCAGTTTCCGAAGTCTCGAGCGGAGCGAGAGATCCCTATTGCCACACTTGCGTTAAAGGCTACTGCATCCGCGCAGGGCCCCTTTTAGCAATAGGGGCCCCTCGCTTCGCTTCGGGGTTTCAGAAGACATTTCTCAACCACTAAGTCTTCCCCATTCGAGGTTGTACCAACTTAGTTTACGGCAAGAACCCCAGGTCCTCCGGCAACGCTCCGGCAATCGGCGTCTCAAAGAGCGGAGGCACAATGGCCGGCAGCAGGCCAACGCTGTCCGGATCAATCGTAAGCGCGCCATCGCTGGCAAAAAACACGCCAATCTGGATTTGCGGTTCAATGGCAATCGGCTTGGGCAGCGAGGTCAGGAACGTGTGCGGATTGTTCAGTCCCAGTCCCAGCGGGAAAGCGATGTCATTGCGATAGAGCGTGGTCCGGTCGGCCAGGTCGCCGGAGCGAATCAGGGCCGTTGCCGTTGGATTGGGCACGGTCTTGTCGCCGCGGGCAAACTGCACAATCACGGACTTGGCCAGATCGCCGGGCAAAGGTGACTTGCGGATAAACGGCGCCCACGCTACCGGATCACCCGCCTTTCCCAGCCAGCGGCTGCTCTCTTCCACCGTCTGGATGGCAATCGCGCCGGGCACGTTATTGGTAACCGGAGGAAGATTGCGCAGCGGGCTATTGTCATTGAAGAAGATGGGCGGACCGGCGTTGAGCAATGAGGGCGTCCGGACGGACAAGGCTTGCGTCAGCAGCAATTGAAATGACGGGCTGAGGCGGACAATGTCAATGATTGGGCCGCCGGGAACATTGGGCACGCCGGCGCGGACATCCGGCTCAATGCCAAGGAAGATGGTGCCATAAATGCCGCCAAAGGACTGGCCGGCATAATAGATGCGGTTGGGGTCAAGATCCTGAAGCCCATCGCCGTTCACATCCACTCCGCCCTGGATGGCGCGGACCAGTTGCATCAGGTCGGCCACGGTCTGCTGCAGCGCGTCGCGCGAACCAATGGTGCCCTGCGGGCTCAGCACAAATGTTGACGAACCTTCAGAGCTGGTGATCTGGCCGTTGCCGTCCTGGTCAAAACCGCGTCCGCCTTCAGGCAGCGTCACGGACGTTGCACCCTGTTTTACGGTGAGAGTGCTGTTGGGGCCAAAGCCATGGCCAACCACGTTGATGGCGATGCTGGCAATTCCGCTGTGGGCCAGCACTGAAGCCACGGCAAAGGGCGCGCCCTGCTTGCTGTCAGTAAATCCGTGGCCAAAAATCGCCACCGGCCAGCCATTCGTGGGCCGCGGTCCGGAGGGAATAAACAGGTTGAAGAAGATCTCTTCACTACCCTGCGAAGGCACGCTTTGGCGCGTGGGAACGGCGGGAATAAAGACGCCGGCATTCTGCCAGTGCTGTCCGGTAAATTTGCCGAAGGCCAGAGTGGAAATGGAACCGGGGAATACCTGTAAAGCGCCGAGCGTCGCATTCAGGCTGGTGGGGACCAGCGGGCCAACGGTAAGCGCCTGCACGTTCCAGGTGAGCCCGGTGACGGTGTTCAGCGGGAACACTGTTTTTTCTCCGCCGCTGCCCAGATTGAAGTTTACTGCCGGCGCGGCAGCCGATTTAATCTGCTGGCGGATGCTGCGCAGCGTTGCCGTGACGCTTTCCGTGGTGAAAAAGCTGGCTGCGGCTACATGGGAACGGGACAGTCCGAGCCGCTCCAACACGTCTTCATCCAATGCATTTTTCAGGGCCTGCTGGTAGCGCTTGAGCAGACGGTCTTGATTTCCGCCATGGTCATCGTCGCCGTCGCCATCGCCATGCACAAACTGGGCAAAGGCTGCCGACGCCGAAATAGGATTGCCCTTGGCGTCATGGACGCCGGTGGTAACAATCAGCGCGTAGTTCGCGTCTTCGTCCAGATGGTCATTGGATTCCGCAAACAGCGTGAGGCTGGCGGGGTCCCAAACAATCTGGTTGATGCCGATCACCTGGGGCCGGAAATGCTCAAACTCTTCTTCTTCACGCAGCCCGCGTCCGGGCAGCCGGATAAGGAAGACGGTCTTGCTGTTGACCGTATTCACGTCAATGGCGCCGTCAAAAGGAACGGAAAGCCGAGGCTGAAGGTTAAAGCCGTCAAGCTGGTTCAACAGCGCGATATCGGCGCAGTCCGATGGGTTGGTGGCGCAGTTGGGAGAAGGCAGGTTCACCCGCAGACCGGTGATCTGCTGCGAATCAAGAGCGGTAAACCGATCGCTGGGGAAGGGAGACTGCGTATTCGACTGCAGGTTAAAGAGTGGATGCGTGGCGGCAGCGGCGAGCGCGGGCGTCAATAAGACAGCCACAGCCAGTAAAAACATGGCGCGGCGGACAAATGAATACTTTTCAGTGAGGGTCGTATGCATGGCGGTAGGAACCTCCAAGGGAGTTGCACAGGGGCAGTGGAAAACCTTAGACCTTCGGGAAAGCCTTGTCAATGGCTGAGTTGGCGACTTTGCGGGAAACGCATGGGATGATGAAATCGCCGCAGATTTCCGCGGACAATCGCTGATCAAAAAAAAACCGCGAATCATCAGCCGCGAATCCAGGCGAAAGACACGAATCCAATTTGATTCGTGTTTTTTTCGCGCAAATTCGCGGCTACATTTTGGCTTCAGCTATCTCCGGCCCTCAGAAGGCATTGCAGGGCACGCCCCCATCGTCATTGTCGCCGTGCTTACGGGCACAATGAGCTGCGTCGAAGGCATCAAAGGGGCGCAGGAACTGCGCCGGATGAAAGAGGAAGAACGAGGGAGGCGCCACGTTCAGCGGTCCCAGGGTTGCCGCCTCGGCATTCAGCGCGTCCGCGTGAAGGTTGGGCCAATGGCCCGTATCCAGGCGGCCGATCAGGTTTTCCAGGGCGGTAATGGTCTCTGCCGGAGTGAACGTGCAGTGTCCGGCGCGATGCACGAAGATCTGACGGAGGAGCCGCTCGTTGCCGGCCTCGCGCACCACGTCACGATAAGCGCTTTCATTCTGGTTGGAGACCAGGCCATCACCTTCAGTGTGCATGGTGAGCACGGGGAAGTTGATGTCTCCGTTGAAGATGATGTTCTGTTCAAGATAGTTCACCGCGTTAGGATCGGCGGAGATGCGCGCGGCCTTGTTCAGAGTTTCCAGATCGTCTTCCAGGTCGAGTCCCGCCTGTTTGTAGAGAGCGCGAACTTCCGCGCCGTTGATGGAGTGTTCGAACTGTTCCCTGTAGTTAACGCCGGTATTCCAGGAAGGATTGCCTCCGGCGCGAAACTCCAGTTCCGCACGGAAGGCAAAGATAAACGGGAAGTCCACCTGCTGCGCCCACAAGAACTGGTTGGCAGCTTGGGAAGCAAAATCGTTGGCGGCCGGCTCGGGTGAGGCAGGATTAAACCAGCCAGGCAAATCTCCGAAAGAATTTGCCAAGGCCAGGCGCGCACGGCCCTGCGGCGTTGCGTTAGCGGCGGCCAGCAGTTGCTCCGCCAGC